>WUAK01000276.1 GCA_009827205.1 Phycisphaeraceae bacterium
CTGTGAGCATCGATCACGTCGCCGGGTGCTGGCTCGAATTGGTGGAGGTAGAGCGTCGTCTCGCGCTCGAGGTTGGGTGTCACCACCCTGACCAGCCCGCCCGGTTTGAGCACCCTGGCCCACTCGGCGATCAGCTTGTGACCGTCGTTGAGTGAGAAGTGCTCGAAGAAGTGCTCGCTGAACACGGCGTCGCACGATCCATCCTCGATGTGCGCGAGAGCGTCGAAGACATCGAGCCGAATCACGTCGTCGGCCTTGGGCGCTTCGAACCACTCGCCGTCACCGCCGTCGATGTTGGTCCATCCAGGCAAAGGTTCCTCGCCGCAACCCAGGTTGAGCTTGCCCGTGAAAGACACACCGAGTCTCGCCAACTCGCGCTGTCGCACAGCCTCTGCTCTTTGTTGTACCGGGGTGTCGGGCAGTTCGTACACCCGACAAACATCGCAGCCGTGACTCTTCGCCCATTCAGACGCGCTCGCGAAGAGTGCGTCCTCGCTCCCGTCCGACGACACTATGACTGCGTCGCACGTACCCGAGAAATCTGCAGGCCGACAGATCCCCACGCCCTCGATCTCACCACTGGCGTGATCATCCAGCACCGCGACGACTTCCAGGCCGCCCGCGCTGAAGGGAACAAGACCGTGTCGACGCGTGTGCTGACCCGCGCCGAACACCGCGACCTTGCTGTACCCCTTCCGAGCGCAGCTGAGCGCAGCACGCTCGATCAGCGCTGCCTGCACCCGGTCATCGAGTTTGCGATACGAAACAGCTGGGTCCATGCAGATCTATCGACCTCGCGTAACCCTATGCTGCAATCTTGTTTACGCGCCACTCTTGCAGAGCTGGCGGAGCGCCAGCAGGAATTTGGCCCACCCGTTGGTGTACCCGCCTCGCTCCTTGTCGGTCTTGATGCCCACCTGCCTCACCGAGACTCTGCAGCGGTCGTCGCCCAAGGGCTCGATACGCCATTCCGTCCGGTTGGTGCTGTCGCCCTCGTACGTCCAGTCGTGGATGAGAAGCCTCTCGGGCTCGAGTTCCAGGATTCTGGACGGGCCGACCGTACCACATGATTCGTCGCTCTCTTCCCAGCCGTACGAGTACGCGCCGCCCTGGCTGAGCTCGACGCTTGCGTCCCGGGCGAGCCACTTATTGAGTTCGCCCGGCTCGGTCAGGCTCTTCCAAACGATCGACGGTGGTGCATCAATCTTGAGCGACAGGAACACATCATCGTCTTTCTTCGAGTGATCGGGCAAGAGCGCGGGCCGGCCAGTCAGTATGAACTCGCGAAGGTTGCCCATAGAAAGCGCCCAGAGATCATCCATCAGATAAACCATGTCTCGCGCGAGATGGCCAGCAACCTCAGAGTCGGCTTCGTGCTTGATCGAGACCTTGCAGCCCTCGTATGCATCCTCTAGCTCGAGCGTTACGCGTGTCGGTGCACCGCCCCATGTCCAACTGAACGCGAGTCGTTCGTCGGGCACGATCGCTGTGATCCGTTGGTCCGTTCCAGACTCGCCGCTGTCAAACGGCGTGTGCCTGCCCCAGAACCGGAACGCACCGCCAACCTCTGCCTCAATATCCGCGTGCTCGCAGAACCAGACACACAGCTTCGCGGGGTCGGTCAGCGCTTCGAACACCACCGACGCGGCGCCCGGGAGCACGTGTGTTCCCTCGTACGAGTAGGTCTTGGTTGTCATCATCACCGGTCTCCTGTTTCTGCTTTGCCCTGGTCTTGCCGCGCCGCCTGCTCGGCGTGCGATTTGAGATCCACCAGCCGACGAGAAAGGGCGGTCCTGTGCCCGTCGAGCCACTCATCGATTTGGCGCAGCGGCTCAGGGTTCAGGCCGTACCGCCGCTCTCTGCCAGATCGTTCGATGGTCACAAGTCCTGCCTCATCAAGCACTTTCAGATGCTTCGCGATCGCCTGGCGGCTCACACTCTCGAAAAGCACAGCGATATCCGTGGCTCGTTGATCGCCACCACGCAGCTCATCCAGGATGGCCCTGCGTGTGGGGTCCGCGATCGCTTTGAAGACCAAGGGTTCGAAATCGGCTAGTTGTGCAACCATATGGTTGCATATTGGCATATAACTGGCCCCCTGTCAACCCCAATTCCTCAGAATCGCCGATCCAATGGGATTCGCCCGGCCCGAGTGAACCGAGACCCCGCCGCGGCCGTTGATAGAGTTGTCCGTTATGAAATGACCCAGGAGGGGGAGTTCAGCCATGTGCGGCATCGTGGGCTACATCGGAACCGTCTCGGCCAAGGGCCTGCTCGTCGAAGGTCTCAAGCGTCTTGAGTACCGCGGCTACGACTCGGCGGGCATCGCCGTCATGGGCGACAAGGGCATCGACATTGAGCGCGCTGTCGGTCGTGTCGCAAACCTTGAGGGCAAGCTCGAAGGGCGCAAGGGATTCGGCGGCTCGCTCGGCATTGCGCACACGCGCTGGGCCACCCATGGCGCGGTCACCGAAACCAACTGCCACCCGCACACCGACAACGCCGGCAAGATCTGCCTCGTTCACAACGGCATCATCGAGAACTACGCCGCCATCCGGACCTGGCTCGGTAAACGCGGGCACACGTTTAACTCCGAGACCGATACCGAAGCTCTCGCGTGTCTTGTCGCAGAGCTCTACGACGGCGATCTTGAAGCCGCGGGGAACGCTGCGCTGAAAGAAGTCACCGGCGCGTACGCGATCGCGGTCATCAGCACCGAGGAGCCCGATGTCCTCGTCTGTGCGCGAAAGGGCGGCCCGCTCATGGTCGGCGTCGGCTCGGGCGAGTACGTCGTCGCCTCTGACCCATCTGCGATCGTGGCGCACACCAACCGCGCCTTTGCGCTCGATGACTACAACGTCGTCAGGCTTACGCGAGACTCGATCCGCACCTCGACGATCCACAACAAGGATGTCACCCCCAAGGTCATGATGCTCGAAGCGCAGCTCGAAGAGATCGAGCTTGGCGGCTTCGACCACTACATGCAGAAAGAGATCTTCGAACAGCCCCGCGCTCTGCGCACGACTCTGCGGGGCCGCATCGACCGCGACGAGGGCAGGATCGTGCTCGGGGGACTCCTCAACAACGCAAAGGAACTCGTCCGAGCACGCAAGCTCATCATGACGGGCCAGGGCACCGCTCTGCACGCGGGCATGATCGGCGAGTACCTCTTCGAGGATTTCGCCAAGATCCCGACCGAGGTCGAGTACGCAAGCGAGTTCCGCTACCGCAACCCGATCGTCGAGGAAGGCACGGTTGTCTGCGCGATCAGCCAGTCGGGTGAGACCGCCGACACGCTCGCGGCTCTCGACGAAGCCAAGGACAAAGGCGCACTCGCGCTCGGCATCGTGAACTCTGTGGGCTCGACCATCTCCAGGAGCACCGACGCTGGCGTGTATCTCCGCGTCGGGCCCGAGATCGGCGTCGCCTCGACCAAGGCCTTTACGGGTCAGGTCGCCGTGCTCACGATGATGTCGCTCTTCCTCGGACGGCGCAGACTCATGAGCGTCGAGAAGTGCAAGCAGATGATCGGTGAACTCGAGGGTGTGCCGGACAAAATCGAACTCGTGCTCCAGCAGGCCGATCAGATCAAGGCGGTCACCGAGAAGCACATTGAGAAAGAGAACTGGCTCTTCATGGGCCGGGGCGTCAACTACCCGACGGCTCTCGAGGGTGCGCTCAAGCTCAAAGAGATCAGCTATATCCACGCCGAGGGCATGCCCGCCGCGGAGATGAAGCACGGCCCGATCGCGCTGATCACCGACGGTTTGCCCGCCGTGTTCATCGCCAACCAGGGCGCGCAGTACACCAAGGTGCTGGCGAACATCGCAGAGGTCCGCGCCCGGGGAGGCCACGTGATCGCGGTCGCGACCGAGGGCGATGCAGAGATCAAGGATCACGCCGACGACATCCTCTGGGTGCCCGAGATCGCAGAACCCCTGAGCCCGCTGCTGACCGTTGTCCCTCTGCAGCTCATGGCGTACTACGCGGCGCTCCTGCGTGGACACGACGTGGACAAGCCAAGGAACCTCGCAAAGAGCGTCACGGTCGAGTGATCACCCGGCGGTCCTGCCTCATCGAAGCGAGGAGCCTCGAC
>WUAK01000277.1 GCA_009827205.1 Phycisphaeraceae bacterium
GCGATGTACAGGTATCCATCGGGCCCAAAGTCCATCCAGCCGCCGTTGTGGTTGCTAAAAGGCTGGTCGATTGTCAGGATTGTCCGCGCCGAGCTCGGGTCTGCGATATTCGGAACTGGCGAGCGTGTGTACTCGACGACATACGTGTCACTGCCAGCACCGATGTAGTTCACGAAGAACCGGCCGCTGGTCTCGTAGTCAGGGCTGAACGCGAGCCCGAGCATGCCCTGCTCGTTGCCGCCCGAGGTGCCGCCCACGACGATCGGGTCGATATCGAGGAAGGGAACAGGATTCAGCACCCCGTTCTCGATGATCCGGATCGCGCCCTCCTGCTCGATCACGTAGAACTTGTCGGGGTCGCCCGGTGCCGCCACCATGTAGACCGGCCGATCCAGGCCGCTGACAAACAACTGGCTAGACACCTGTGCCTGGACGGTGCCGGCGCAAGCAAGTGCAGCAGCAGCCCAGATCGTCTTCTTCAATGCGCGCATAAATACCTCCTCAGACCCCCGGTACTCTCACACAACACTATCGAATCAATCCCCCGATTGGAACCCCCAGCACCGGTCTAGAACGCACTCCAACCGTTTGTCCGGTATTCTGTCGGGTCATGTCCAATACCGGACCATCTCTCGGGAGGGAAACATGACCATCATCGAGCTCTGGCTGCCGATCCTCATCGTCGCCGTCGCCACCTTTGTGCTCAGCTTCATCGTCTGGGCGATACTCACACATCACAACAAGGACGTCGCTTTCTGCCCCCAGCAGGACCAAATACTCGGCTTCATCAGTACGTCCGGCATCGAGCCGGGCCGGTACATGTTCCCAAACTGCGCCGACCGGAAGGACTGGAAAGACCCGCAGGTCGTCGAGGCCTTCAACAAGGGCCCCTGGGGTGTCATCGACATCTGGCCCGCAAAGCCCAACATGGGCAGGAACATGCTCCTGACCGTGACCTATTTCTTCATCGTCGCCGTCATCGTGGGCTATCTCACCAGGCTAGCCGTCCCCGCCGGTGCTGATTTCATGAACGTCTTTCAGGTCTCCTTCACCGCAGCACTCCTCGCGCACGTCCTCGGTGGCGCTCCCGAGGGCGTCTGGTTCGGAAAGCGCCCTCGCTTCTTCCTCACCGACGCTTTCGACGGCTTGCTCTATTCACTCGCAACCGCACTCATCTTCGCAGCCATGTGGCCCCAAGTCGCGCCGGTTGCGACACCTTGAGAGTTGTACTTCAAGAGCAGGATTCTGAAATCAGCACACGCACACCTCAAATAAATTGAAGCCCAAGGGAACCCGACGCGTACATTCGTCGTCTAAGGGATAGAACAAACAAGCCCCCCTGAGCTTCGGTGTGACCTTCCGCTGAAGCACGAAAAACACCCCGGCGTTCGCCGGGGTGTTTTCTTTGTAATTATTACAAATCAAAGAACTGAATCAGTTGGCCGAACCATCACAAAGTGCGGCCCGATCCCCTCGATCTCAAACTCACCGCCAAGCCGCGCAAAGCCGAGCCGCTCGTAATACCCCGCCGCGCTCGTCCGCGCGTTGCACCACACCGGCGCTCGCCTGATCCCGTGTGCGTGCGCAATACTCGCCTCAGCGAGCGCCGCGCCGAGCCCACACCCTCTGTGCTCTGGGAGCGTTGCCATCCCCCGGATCCGCCACGCGGGCTCATCCGTCCCGGGCACAGGCTCGTCGTACACCGAGATGACCGCAACAATAATTTTGTGACCCACAAAGCAACCCAGATGCAAAGTCGAGTCTGCGTCATCACCCGGATAAACAAGACGATCAGCCGGCTGCCCCGGACGGAGCACTACCCCGCGGATCGGGCGGACCTCCTCGGCACGCACGCGGATGATCTCGGGCGCATGATCTTCGACAGATCTGTTCATGCCCCCGGTCGCTCAGGAAGCCCATACTCCCCCTGAGGCCAGCCCTTGATCCCCGCGTCACACAGCAGCTGCCGGAGGTCATCGAGTTGTTGTTCTGTTTGAATCGCTTCGAGCGGCAAAGACCCGTTCACCTCACCGTCAACGATGATGCAGAGGTGCCCATCGATCCGGTACGCCCGCTCAATCGATCGGAGCGCTGTCCGAACGGCTGATCCATTGGTGAGATTCTCGTACTCGACCGCTTCCCTGCTCACCGTGAACCGCCATGGTCCCTTGAACGCAGAGTTATCCTGGGCAAGCCGGGTAATGTTCTTGATTATCTGCTTCTCGTAATTCTGTCTGTTCTTCCTCGCGAGGAATGGGATGTGCAATAACAAGACACAGAACGCGATGGATATCGCGCCCATAACGACCGCGTTCACGGCTGGCACCCTGAGAGCCAGCAGGGTACCAATCACCATCGCTCCGCAGACCGCTGGCCACAGGACATTCGCAAAGCGAAGACGCTGCTGGACCATTTTGCGTAAGGACGGTGATGTGCGAAGCGCGCACTTCATCTGCGCCACATGGCTCGAAGGCACCGCCTCGCTCTCAAATGAGATCGATTCGTTCATGTGAGGATCCCGTCGTTCAGCACTCGACCTCAGGCGTTCACCTTCGACTCATTCAGCTTCTTGCGGATGACCGTCTGCAGGATGCCGCCGTTCTTGAAGTACTCGATCTCCACCGCGGTATCGATACGGCTCGTGCACTCGAAGCCCACGACACTCCCGTCGGCCTTCGTCGCCTTGACCGAGATCATCGTGCCCGGCGCCATGGAACTCGGCAGCTCGATATCGAACGACTCGGTCCCATCCAGGCCCAGGCTCACCGCGTTCTCGCCCTTCTTGAAGACCAGAGGCAGCACACCCATGAACACAAGGTTGCTCCGGTGGATCCGCTCGAAGCTCTCGGCGATCACTGCCTTCACCCCGAGCAGCAGCGTCCCCTTGGCAGCCCAGTCTCGCGAGCTGCCCATGCCGTAGTCCTTGCCGGCAAGCACAACAAGGGGCGTCCCGCTCGCCTTGTAGTTCTGAGCAGCGTCGTAGATGTACGCGACCGGGGCATCCCAGCCTTCGCCCTTCGTAAAGTCGCGCGTCCAGCCGCCCTCGGGGATGCTGCCGTCGTCAGCCTTGGCAAGCTGGTTCCGCACACGCACGTTCGCGAACGTCCCCCGCGTCATCACGCGGTCGTTGCCCCGGCGAGATCCGAAGCTGTTGAAGTCACGCTGAGCCACGCCCGCGCCGATCAGGTACTGACCGGCCGGCGTCTCGGGCTCGATCCGGCCCGCCGGCGAGATGTGGTCCGTCGTCACACTGTCCGCGAGCACACACAGCGCCCTCGCGCCGTTGATCGATCCAAACCCCGGCGCCTCTTCTGTCATGCCCTCGAAGAAAGGCGGGTTCTGGATGTACGTGCTCGCGTCGTCCCAGCCGTAAAGCTCGCTCTTGCTGACAGGGACCTCGTTCCACGTCGGGTTGCCCGTGAACACATCCGAGTACTTGTCTGCAAACTGCTCCGCGCTGATGCACTGCTCGCGCAGAGCACGCACCTCGGTCAGCGAAGGCCAGATGTCCTTCAAGAACACGTCCTTGCCGTCTGGCGTCTGCGCGATCGGGTCGCTGTGCAGATCGATGTCCACCGTGCCCGCGATCGCGTACGCAACAACCAGAGGCGGGCTCGCAAGGAAGTTCGCACGAACCTTCGGGTGCACCCGGCCCTCAAAGTTCCGGTTCCCCGACAGCACACTCGCCACCGCGAGCTTGCCCTTGCCGATCGCTTCCTCAATCTCAGGCGGCAGAGGCCCCGAGTTCCCAATGCACGTCGTGCACCCGTAGCCAACAGTCGAGAACCCGAGCGCCTCGAGGTCGTCCGTTAGCCCCGCCTTCTCGTAGTACTCTGTCACAACCTTCGAGCCAGGTGCCAGCGAGGTCTTCACCCAAGGCTTCCTCTTGAGCCCGAGCTCGTTGGCCTTCCTCGCAACAAGACCCGCCGCGATCATCACGTCCGGGTTGCTCGTGTTCGTACAGCTCGTGATCGCCGCGATCACAACAGACCCGTGCCGAAGCGTCGAGGTCTCGCCGATGGTCTCGGGGTGGCTCGCCTCGGTGTGCACGACCTCCG
>WUAK01000278.1 GCA_009827205.1 Phycisphaeraceae bacterium
GTTGTTGGTGTCTGCGGGGCAGGCTGCAGATTCTGGGGCCCAAACGACGAGATCACCTTCAGGGCGTGGGACGCCCGTGTCGTAGATTGGGCCGATCTGCGTGAGATCGCCGTTCGATTCGACGCGGAAAACGATGACGCCCCGCTCACCTCCAGATTCGAGTGTGTCGTCGGTGACGAAAAGGAGGTCTTTGTATGAGGTCATGTCGCCGATGTGTCCCTGGCCTCCAACGTCGTGGAACGCGGCGGTGGGTGTGAGTGAACCGTCTTTGTCCACGGCAAACCCGCGGACGGTCGCGTCTCTGCCGTGACCGACAAAGACGTAGTCGCCGGCTTCCATTGTTGCGATGTATGCGGGGCTGTCGCCGGCGCTGATGTAGGGTGAGTTCGGGAGCGGGGTGAAGGCGGTTGGGTTGCTGGTGTCGTTGACCGCGTGGCCCGTGACTTTGTTCGAGCTGCTTGATATGCCGCCCGCGGAGTAGAGGTACGCGTTGTCGGCGCTGAGTGTGACGTCGAGTGGATAGCTTCCCTGAATAGTCGAGCCCGAGGCGGTCATGTTACCGGTACCGTCGTACTCGTACCGGAAGATCGTGTTGGCGAATGAATCCTGCGTAAACAGTAGCGAGCGTGAACGGTCGTTCGCAAAGTTGGTCGCGAACCCACCCGTCGCTTCCGAGTCGACCATCGAGAGCGTTGGGCCCGCGAGGTCCACGTTGTAGACGTTGATGACTGAGTTTGAGAGGTCCGAGTTCAGGATCGCGATCGTGTCGTTGTCGAGCCAAGTCATCGCCAGCGGCGATTGCGGGATAATCGCAGACCCGATCAGCGTGAGCGTTGAGTCCGCGTTGATGTTGTAGAAGAACGCCTCGTCGGTGGTGGACGATCCGTCGTCGGAACCGGCGGGATTGCCGACAGCGAGCACCGACCCATCTGGGGAGACCGCGAGGGAGTCAGACCACACTCCCGAGGGTTCGTTATCAGCGAGCGTGAGCGTGCCGTCGGTATTGATAATGTACGTCGCGACGGTGGCGCCGAGCGAGTAGTAGTGCGCGACAAAGAGAGTCGGTTCATCTGGTTGCGATGATGCCGATAGAGAGAACGATACGGCGAGAGCGAGTGCAGCTGCAGTGCGCATAGAGCTGGTACCTCCACACTGTGAAGGTACCAGCGGGACTGGTCTCACACAAGAATCAGCTCAGCAACCCGCGTTGAAATTGGCGATCCAGGCGGTGAAATCGGTGGGTGTGCACGCGCCGTCGCCGTTCTGGTCGCACTCTGGGAGGTTGTTGTTGAACGCGTTGATCCATGCGGTGAAGTCGGCGGGCGTGAGCATGCCGTCGTTGTTGGTGTCGGGTGTGCAGGGGGCGGGGTCTGGCTGCCAGAGCGCGAGCCCGGCCACTCCGCCCAGGAGTGAGTAGCGGAACGCGATCTCGCCCGCGTCGTTGAAGCCTGTGCCTTCTTCACCGGTGATGCTGTCAACCTGGAACCAGAGGTTGCCCACCGTGTTTCCAAAGAGTGTGTCGCCCGTGCGCACCGGGATGGAGAGCCCGCTGTCGGGGTGGTAGAGGCAGATCGCGTCGTCGCCCGACGTGCTGCCGGCGATGTTTGTGAGGAATGCAACCTGATTGCTGTTGTTGAGCGCGAGCCATCCGGG
Organism: Phycisphaeraceae bacterium; assembly: GCA_009827205.1. Lineage (GTDB taxonomy): Bacteria > Planctomycetota > Phycisphaerae > Phycisphaerales > UBA1924. The sequence goes on from WUAK01000278.1 coordinate 1,654, forward strand.
ACCGGCGTTGCCCGGGATGGGAGAGCCGCCGGTGGGGGCGCCTTGGAGACCAAGTGTTCCGTCTCCTCTCAGCGGATTGTCACCGGCTTCAGCAACAAGTAGGATGCCCGAATCGTGTGAGTAATACACGCCAATACCTGATGTACCAAAGGCTGTAACCCCGTTGTCGTTGAACGCAAAGTTGCCGCTGAGACCTTGCAGATCGCCGACGGTTGCTCCGCCGCCCGAGACCGCATCACCTTCCTGGGCAACCAACGCGATCGGACTGGGGGGTGGCGGCGCGAGCCAGAGAGCGGAGTTTGAAAATTGGTCTACACCAGAGCCTGAAATGGTGGAGTGGAACGCGGTTTCGCGGGCGTTGTTGATTCGGTATCTCCCGTACGACCCGGTAAGCCCGCTGAGGTTGACTCCAGGGATTCCCGGCGCGGGACTGTTGTTGAACTGCAAGATTGTCTCTGCGCCGTTGTCGTTGGTCACAAGCGGGGTTTGGGCAACACCGCCGACCCGACGGAAATACGCGTACGCGAAAGTGCCAAGATCATTGATCGCAAAGTCGGGCGCTGAACGCTGCTCGTCGCCGTTGCCTTCGTTCCGGGGCTCGTGAGCGAAGGACAAGTTGCCATCACTCCAGAGAAAGAGTCCTGGCGTATCGGTTCGGGGCAGCGAGGCATCGTCGATGACGAACAGCAAGCCAACTTCTCTCGCCTGATTCATCCTTGCGATGTAGAGGCCTGCTCCGTCGAATACACCGTTGCCGTCGGGAAGGGGTTGGTTCTCGTAGCAGATCGTCGCAGGGCTGCTGCCGGGAGTGGACAAACCGATACCGGTTACAACGCCCTGGTTCAAAGGCCCTGTATCGAGGGAACCCGTGAACATGATGGCGCCGTCATCTGTGAGGTTCAGCGGTTTGCTTGAGAAGCTCTGCCACGACTCACCCGACGGGCCAACGGAAGTGCCGCTGAGCTCACGGATCTCGATGGTCCCGTCGCTCCAGAGGGCGAGGCCCTGGTACGCGGTTGTTCCGTTCATTGATCTGAACGCGAACGCGACATCGCCCGAGTTGTTCAGGATGCCGTCGAAGACCTGCAACACTGTTCCCGCTCCGCCCGGCAGCGTGTCGCCCTCGGCGACGATCTGGACGAACGATCCGTCCGGCTGCGCGAGTGCCAAGGGAGTTGAAGACAGCGCAAGGGCCGCCACGAGTGTTTGGGGTCGCACCATGATTCCCACGTTACAGAATGCCTGTACCTGGAGCAATGAACAGATTCAGATTGGCCGGATGGGCATGCGATGAGACGCCCACCAGATTCATATGCACGCCCGATCAGCAGCCCGCGTTGAAGTTGGCGATCCAGGCCGTGAAGTCGGTCGGCGTGCACGCGCCGTCGCCGTTCTGGTCGCACTCGGGCAGGTTGTTGTTGAACGCGTTGACCCAGGCGGTGAAGTCCGTGGGTGTGACCGAGCCGTCGTTGTTGGTGTCGGCGATGCAGTCATAGGCTACGCGGACCCGGTCTGGCAGATAGAGCACTTCATAGTTCAGCACTCCCGGGTAGGTCACTGTGTCAAACGCGCCCGTGACGCCAAGGGGCGCAATGACGATGTCGATGAACTCGCCCGGTGCGAGTCCGCCGAAGCCATTGATGTTTGAGAGTGCAAGTTTGCCAGCGCAGTGGAAGCTCGTGTCGGCGGCACCGATGTTGACGATCCGGTCATGCTCGGTCGCCGCCGCTCCCTCGATCTCGATCACGACTGTGCTGGTTGGTTCGCACATGATCGAAGTCAGGGACATTTCAAAGACGCCGATCGCCGGGTCGATCACCCCGTCGAAGCCGGGCGACAGCGTGCCTTGGTTGAGCATGTTCAATCTAGTGAGGCCGCCCTCGCCCTCGATGGTGTGGGCGGGGCCGTGTGTGACGGATTCGACCTGGCCTGTGGTTGTGACGATCTGCGCGTTGCTTGAGTTGGTCGGAGAGTTGAGGCGGAACGTGCCGGTACCCCCGATGACGCAGCCCGCTCCGAGGTCGAGCACGCGTGAGTTTGCCCGGGGTGTGTTGATCACCCATAGACCGTTGTTGGTGATCGAGTCCAGAATCTCGTTGCCGCTTGTGATCTGATCCATCGTCCCATCGAATTCGATGGAGCGGAATCTGTTGATGCCAGAGGCACAGACACCGCTGCCGCCTGAGACATCGATAAGCCCGCCCTCGATAGTGGCGGACTCGAAGCTGAACTCGCCCCCGTTGACGGCTTCCATCGTTCCGGGCGATCCGGCGCCCGTGGTCTGATCGATCTCGATGCTGAAAATCTGGATTCGTCCCTGGTCAGCGCGGATGGTCCCTTTGTTCTTCTTGTCATCGCTGAGCAGACTGATTGTC
>WUAK01000279.1 GCA_009827205.1 Phycisphaeraceae bacterium
ACCCGACAAGGAATTTCGCTACCTTAGGACCGTCATAGTTACGGCCGCCATTGACTCGTGCTTAGGTTACGAGCGTGAACCCGCTTCCGTGACATTCGAGCATTGGGCAAGCGTCACACTGTATACGGCGTCTTGCGACTTAGCACAGTGCTGTGTTTTTGATAAACAGTTGCCAGGACCTTTTCTCTGCGCCCCGAAGGGCCTCCTTATTGCGAACGTACGGAGTTAATTTGCCTAATTCCTTCACGACCATTCTCTCGAGCGCCTGAGGCTATTCGCCTCGCCCACCTGTGTCAGTTTTGGTACGGGTCTTGTTTCGTGATACCACCAGCTTTTCTAGGAACTTCCTCCCCCTCCTACGGCCCGAAGGCCTGGGCACCACTGGTCGCCCAGGAGAGCTTGGAAATCCGCACTGATGGCTAACCCACAAGAGGGCCGGAATATTAACCGGCTGTCCATCGACTACGCCCTTCGGCCTCGTCTTAGGTCCCGCCTAACCCTGGGCGGATGTACCTTCCCCAGGAAACCTTAGGCTTACGGCGTGCAGGATTCTCACCTGCATTATCGTTACTCAAGCCCACATATTCACTTCCTGACGCTCCACGAAACTTTCCAGTTTCGCTTCACAGCCGACAGGAACGCTCTCCTACCACTCCTTGCGGAGTCCGCAGTTTCGGCTCTCTGCTTATTCCCGATCATTATCGGCGCCCGACTCCTCGACCAGTGAGCTGTTACGCACTCTTTAAATGGTGGCTGCTTCTAAGCCAACATCCTGGTTGTCATAGCAATCGGACTTCCTTAAGAACTGAGCAGAGATTTGGGGCCTTAACTGGCGGTCTGGATTTTTCTCCTTTTGACGACGGATATTGTCACTCGCCGTCTATCTCCCAGATCTTGGCAGCTGGTATTCGGAGTTTGGTTGAATGGGGTACCCTGGGTAGGGCCCGCCACTCATCCAGTAGCTCTACCCCCAACTGTTGCTATCTGAGGCTAACCCTAAAGTTATTTCGGAGAGAACGAGCTATCTCCCGGTTTGATTAGACTTTTACTCCTCCCCACAGCTCATCCCAACTCTTTTCAACGAGTACGGGTTCGGGCCTCCATTGGGTCTTACCCCAACTTCACCCTGGCCATGGGTAGATCACACGGGTTTCGCGTCTAGCCCCTACAACTCTGCGCCCTATTCAGACTCGGTTTCCCTTCGCCTCCGACCCGGTAGGTCTTAGGCTCGCTGCAGAGACTAACTCGTGGGCTCATTATGCAAAAAGCACGCGGTCACCCCGAAGGGCTCCCACCGCTTGTAAGCGCATGGTTTCAGGTACTCTTTCACCCCGCTCATCGCGGTACTTTTCATCATTCAGTCACCTTACTGATGCACTATCGGTCGTTGGGTAGTACTTAGTCTTGGAGGGTGGACCCCCCACGTTCAGACCGGGTTTCACGAGCCCGGACCTACTTGAAGACTCTAACGACCGCACTACAGGGCTTTCACCTTCTTTGGCGAACCATTCCAGGTCCTTCACGCAGTCTCTTGTCCGCTTTCGCTCGCCGCTACTGACGGAGTCGCATTTGCTTTCCTTTCCTCCGGGTACTGAGATGTTTCAGTTCCCCGGGTTCGCTCTTTGCACCTATGCATTCAGTACAAAGTGACCCATACGGGCCGGGTTGCCCCATTCGGAAATCCCAGGTTCACAGCTCGTTTACCAGCTTCCCCAGGCTTATCGCAGGTTACCACGTCCTTCATCGCCTCCCAACGCCAAGACATCCACCATACGCCCTTGATCGCTTGATCACACCAACCAGAAGCCGCGACGACCACCCCTTGCGGAGCAGACTCCCGACAACAAGCTGATGCCTCAAGCCGCCATTGCGCTCAAGTGAAACACATCCCCATTCAAACAGACATGGGCATGCGTCTCGGCTTTGTTTTCTCTTATTTAGGAACCGTGCCGCTAGTGAGAACTGACCACAATCGGAGTTCCGATTGAAGCCGATCGACGGCACGGTTGCCATCTGTCTGCGGTTGTCAAACAAGCGGTGTGGTGCACGGATCAACCGATTCCCACGGGTGCCGAGTTCCCACCGAACCCGGCATGATGCCGCCCGAAATCGCTCGGTCGGCAGGAGACGATGGTAGGCAGCAGGCGAAGATCGTCAAGCCTGCACCAAGATCATTTTGATTTCTCAGCCGCCCCCGCCGCCGGGGCCGAACTCGTCGTACTCGCGTTCCTGACGTCTCCGCAGCTCTTGCTGACGGATATCGTCCATGTTGTTGAGGCCCTCATCGAAGCCTCTACCACCGGCACCGGATCGGTCCCTTGGAGCCTGTCCCGGGATCCGGGGAAGCTGGTCTTCTCCGAGTTCGGCGGAGGCCTTGATAATCGAGTACAGCGGCAGGCTCTCGTCGATCCGAGGTGAGCGGGTGGCGATCTGGCCGTCGGGTCCCCGAACAAGGGCCTCAAAGAGCGCGGTCGTCTGTCCCCCGATTCCCGCTGTCACCATGGGCGATGCCACGACATCGAGCAGCCACGCGTTGGCTTCGACGACAAGTTCTTCAGGCAGAAGGAGATCCTCGACACCCTCAGCCTGCTCGACCTCTTGCTCGTTGCCTTCTTCATCCAGTTCCGCCGGCTTCCACGCCTGCTCTTGGGCGGCCTCTTCGACGTTCCAGCGTTGAAGACCTTCGGGGAGCTCGATCTCGGCGATGAATCGATCGCCGGGCTCAAGAGCAACCTGGCTCTTGCGCCAGTAGCCGTAGTAGAACCGGTACAACTCCGCGGTCGCCGATGCAGTAGAGATGGCGCTGTTGCCAGGACTCGCGCCGGTCAAGAAGAAGTACTCGTCCCAGCTGACGTCTACCGAATCACCCCATTGTGACCAATCGGAGCGAACAAGCTTCGAGTCGGCGAGTTCGTGCAAGCTCTCGTCGAGCGAGCTCTTCCTGCCAAACAGCGGGTTCACGTAGACGAGTCGAGTCCTGTATCGGTAGGTCGCGCCGGGCTCGACATCGAAGTCATGCGTCCAGAAATGAACCTCTTCGGATTCCAGCAGCGGGTCCTCGCGCGTGTATTCATCGCGATCGAAGCCATCGAGTGTCAGTTCGTCCTCGGGCTGCCATCCGAGATCTTTGAGCTCTTCCTCTACGCCCTCTCGTCGTTCTTCGAGCTGCGCGATCTGCTTCTCGATGTTCTGGCGACGGACATCCTGCTGGTTGTTGTCCTCCCCGCGATCATCTCTGGCGGCCTGACGCCGGCGCTCCGCATCGCCGCCCCCGCCGCCCTCGCGTTCACGCCGGTTGTCCTGCGGATCAGGCCCGGCCAGGGCTCGCTGCTTCTGCTGAATATCGCGATCGATCATCGAGAGTCGACGCTCGAGAAGCTTGATGTCGCCCTGGATCTGGCTGACCTCGCTGGGATCAGGTACTTCGGCAGGCGGCACCCACGGCTCGCCCTCGAGAATCGCAACAAACTCGGGTCGCAAGATGGGCTGCTCCTGCTGAGCGGCCTGAGCACCGAGCGCTTGGAGCTGGCGGTAGTTGGTTGCTTGCTCGTCTAGATCGTCCGTCATGCTCGTGATGCCTGGCATCCGTGTGACTGCTTCTGCGGGTCCCCACTGGCCGTCGAGTCCACGCCTTTGCCGCTCGACCTCGACCTCAATCACGCCCGCGCCGCTTGCCCACCAGTTGCTGGGCATTGGGGAGATGGGACCACCTGGACCGTCGGGATCGTTCTCGTACGCGGCTTTCAGATCTGTGCCGCTGAACGTGGCCTGCACCGAAACCCATGGAGTATCGAAGGGCTGCTCGGCTGGTAGGTACTGCTCCATGCCGTCGATCTCGTTGACGGCGTAGGGGTCGAGTGTCGCTCGGTAGCTGGCTGAATCCGGAGCACTCGGCGGTGGTGGTGAGAACGAGGCGTATTCGCCCTTGGTGAACTGCACATCGCTGATGTTCACGTCGATCGCAAGAGGCTCAGAGAG
>WUAK01000280.1 GCA_009827205.1 Phycisphaeraceae bacterium
GCTCGTGCGTGAGAACCCCGACGTCGTTCTGATCGGTGAGATGCGTGACAAAGAGACCTTCGAGGCTGCACTCCACGCGGCCGAGACCGGTCACCTCGTGTACGGGACCATCCACGCCTCGAGCACGACGCAGACCTTCAGCCGAATCTATGGCCTGTTCGAGCAGGACGAGATCGAGCAGGTCAGGCGGATCCTCGCATACCAGATGCGAGCATTCGTGTACCAGAAGCTTCTGCCCACACTCCATGAGAACATCGCCCGAATCCCGGGCATCGAGATTCTCATCAACAACGGCGTCGTCCGGACACACATCCTGGAGGGCCGCGAGGGCGAGCTCCGCGAGTACCTGCGGACAATCGAGGCCGAGCAGTCGGGCATGATCGATTTCAACGGCACGCTCGTGAAGCTCGTGGAGGAGGAGTACATCCACATGCGGGTCGCCCTGGAAGCGAGCCCGAACGTGGACGAGCTGACCATGCGACTCAAGAAGCTCGGCTAACCTATCCCTACGCGGGGGGGAGTCTCCCCCCACCCAGACGAAGGAACCGCGACCATGCCCATCGAGGCCTCCATATCTCATCCCGAACTCGCGATTGCGCTGCTCGCGGATGCGAAGATGCTCGTCAACCCGATTTTCCCGGTGCTCCTGCTGATCCCGCTGGTGCTCTGGGGCTGGTTCGTCTCGAGCGTCATGGACAAACACGCTCACCGATTCCACTTGCCCCGCAAGCAATGGAACACGATCCACCTCTTTGTTGGCCTCGTCGCGCTGCTGGTGGCGTTCCTGCTGCCCGTCCAGGGCATCGGCGGGTTCTTCGCAGGGTTCGCAGCGATCACGATCATCCTCACCGCCGACATTCTCATCTTCATGAATCTGCACAACAAGGACGAGCGCGTCCCGGAGGATCACCAGATCAGGCTCGACTTCTCAGAGATGGCAGCCAAGCGCGAAGCCAAGAAGTCTGCGAAGGAAGCCGGCACGGTTCAGCTCAAGATCGTCAACGCCGAGAAGGTCACCGCTCCCGTTCCAGAGAAGGAAACCGCGGAGTACGAGATCCGCGCGACATCCGAAGATCTCTTCATCCGTGCCGTCGATATGCGTGCATCCCGGTTCGAGATTGCGCCACTCGGTGGTGACGGCGAGTACGCGATCGCCGCAACGGTTGACGGCGTCAAGCAGGGCATCGAGAAGATGCCTGCTCAGAACGCGGTCAAGATGATCGACTTCTGGAAGGCCGCCGCGGGTCTTGATGTCCAGGACCGGCGCCGTGCACAGCGTTCTGAGGCAACCGTCTCGAAAGATGACATCTGGCACCACCAGGTGCGCCTCGACACCATCGGTGGGCAAGCAGGCCCCAAACTCCAGTTCACATTCAACCCAACGAAGGCCGTCACCCGCAAGTTCGAGGACGTCGGCTTCTTCGACTCACAGGTCGAACTCATCAACGAGATGCGCGACACCGCGGGCGGGCTCGTTCTCGTCGCAGCTGCCCCGGGTCACGGGCTGACGAGCCTCATGTACTCGGTCCTCGGCAAGCACGACCCGTACACTTCGATCGTGCAGACCGTCGAGTACGACGTGCAGGCCCCGATCGAGGGCGTGATGCAGAACAAGTTTGATCCGACGAGCGAGGCCGAGTACGCGACGACCGTCCGCTCGATCCTGCGACGCGACCCGGACACAGTCGGAGTCACCGACTTCCGTGACGCAGAAACCGCCAAAGAAATCGTGCGTGCTGATCTCAAGCGCTCGCGTGTGTACCTCGCAGTAAAGACCGACAGCGCGATCGCCGCGATCCAGACGCTCGTGAAGCATCAGGGCAACGCGCAGGAGTGTGCCGATGCGCTCGTCGGTGTGATCGCCCAGAAGCTGGCGCGGAGACTCTGCACGAACTGCCGTGTCGCCTACACGCCCGATCCGAACCTGCTCAAGAAACTCGGGATCCCCGCTGACAAAGCCAAGCAGCTCTACAAGAAGGGCGGCCAGGTGCTGATCAAGAACAAGCCCGAGATCTGCCCCATGTGCGGCGGAGGAGGCTACTTCGGTCAGGTCGCGTTCCACGAGGTATTCACCATCGGGGATACCGAGCGTGCTTTGATCGCTGACCAGAACTGGAACGCGTTGAAGGGGGAGTTCCGCAAACGCGGCCTCCGCACCATCCAGCAGTCCGGTCTCTTCCGTGTCATCGAGGGCGCCACAAGCCTCGAAGAGTTCAGCCGCGTCACCGCGGCACCGCAGAAGCAAAAGAGCGGCAGTTCCTCGTCCAAACCCAGAGTCCCGGCCAAGTCGTGAGCCTTGCGCTCATACGCAGCGCGAACAGGAGCTTTGTGCCATGTTCATGAATCTGATTAGTATCGCGATCATCCTGGGCCTCGGGTACCTCTGGGTCACGCGCGGTTTCTTCTCTGCTCTCCTGCACCTCGGGTGTGTGATCGCCGCGGGTGCTATCGCGTTCGCGTTCTGGGAGCCGATCTCCATGTTCCTGCTCAGCAAGGCGCCGACATCGGGCTTCCTGACATTCGTCGGTGACGCCGCTTGGGGTCTCGGGCTCGCGCTGCCATTCGTGATCAGCCTGGCGCTGCTCCGCGTGGCGACCGACAAGATCGCACCCGGCAACATCATCATCGAGGACACGATGGACTCCATCGGAGGCGGCATCTGCGGCGCCATGATCGGGGTCATCACCGCGGGCATGTTCGTCATCAGTGTCAGCTTCCTACGCGTGCCAACGAAGTTCATGGGCTACCAGCCAGTGCACATGGCAAACCAGGGCAACTTTGTGATCCAGGAACGGCTCTGGGTCCCCGTCGATCGACTCACATCTGGTCTCTACAACCACCTCTCGCAGAACGTGCTCTACTCGTCGTCGCCCCTGTCGTACTACTACCCAGATCTCGCATCAGCGGCTGGTACGCAGCGCATGAGTGAGGGTCAGGGTGCGAACAAGAACAACATCGTGCCCGATGCGTTCGAGGTCGTCACGCGTTTCACCGTCGGCAAAGGTGCAAACCTGCCCGCCGATCAGGTCTTCGCCGACGAACGCAACAAAGCGGTCCAGCAGGTCAACACGCTTGACGGCGAGAACCTGCCCGCTGGCTCCTACATCGAGGGATTCCTCATCAACTTCAAGGCCGGCGCCAAGGAGAAGTTTGGCAAGGTCGTTGTCGGCAAGGGCCAGTTCCGTCTCGTGGCGCACAACGCTGCAGGAGACGCGGTCACGCTCTACCCGATCGCTGTCACGGCGCAGGCACGCACGGGCAACCGGGCGTTCGGCAGGTTCCGCTTCGACGGCGAGATGTACGTCGCATCCGTCGGCGGCGCGACCGAGTCACCGATGGCTTTCGAGTTCGGTGTCCCCGCCGGCTACGAGCCCACCTCGCTCTATATCCGCAACATCCGCCACGAAATCGACGATTCAGACACCATCCGAGAGTTCAGCGACGCCTCGTCGCGTGACATCGCGATCCAGACAGGAGACATGCTCGTCGGAGATCGAACGCAGAACCTGAATCTGCAGTACGCGACCACCGTCGACGGCACGAACCCACGCGGGACGGGCATCGATGTCGGTCCTCGTCTTGGCAACAGGATCGTGCTCCAGAAGGGCAACACCAGCGGACTCGATATCAACGACGACAACCAGGTCGTCAACGGCGAAGGCATTTTCGAACCGGGCGACGTGAGCGGCCGGGGCCTTGATCGGGCGCTGCGTGTGGACGAGTTCTTCATCAGCCGCGACACCAACATCGTGCAGGTGCAGGTCACGGGTGATCCAGCCCAGTTCCCCGCGAGCTACTTCTCCTCAACCGCTGCCGCTGAACTTCGAGCCGATGTCCCGCCCGTCATCATCGACGCGGACGGGCAGGTCTACAACGCGGTTGGGTTCATCTACCAGGACAACACCAAGGTGCAGATCCGCTACACCCCGGGCCGCCCGATGCTGGGCCTCAATGAAGCAGACTCGCTCGTTCGGAGCCGAGA
>WUAK01000029.1 GCA_009827205.1 Phycisphaeraceae bacterium
GTCTTCCCAACCGGGCGGTTCGTGCGAGTGACGACAGCGCGCAGCGGCAGCGCCGATCCCAGCGCGTGCGCTTCGGTTTCCGTGACACTCGTCAGTTCGGTGCGCTTGGGCCAACTCGCATCGGACCAGGGCATCAGTGCGCGGGAGAGCCCCGTGCCCGCGGTTTGCGGCGCAAAGAACGCGATCAAGCCCACCGCGCACACGGCGAGCAGCAGGCCGAAGATATTGTGGCGCAGCGTGCCCGTGTGGATGAGCGTGTTGAGGTTAGCGCCTTTGGCGCGTGAGTCGGCGTCCATCGCGGCTCTGGCGCGGAGCCAGCCGATCGATTCGGGCTCATCCGCCTCTGGTGACTGCTCTCCCAGTTCGACGCCGGACGCGAGTACACCACCGAATTCCTTCGTCTTACCGAGCTCAGATCTTTCGACACGAAGCGCGAGTGTCGAGAGCTTCGGGCGAAGCCTGATCGCGGGCATCAAGTGTTTGCGGATGCCCAGTATGAGCGCGGCGACTCCGACGACGAGCAGCGCGCCTCTCAGCCACGCTGGGAGACGCAGCAGGTAGTCGATCAGGCCCTCGGCGAGCAGGAGCGCCAGCGCGATCCCGACGCCTGCGGTCACGACCTCGAGCACCGCGACTCGGCGGAGTCCCGCCCGAAGGCGTATCAGCGACGACTTTGAGGGCCGCCCCGCGGGTTGTGCCTGGATCTGCGTCAACGAGCCTCCTTGCTGCTGTCTATACGCATCGGGGCAGCCTCCGGATGAGATGTGCTACTGCCCTGCTATCGGGCGGTTCCACCACCCTGTTTGGACGCATCGGGCGAGCCCTGGGTTCACGTCCCTCAACACCTTACACGAGACGGATGACCCGCCTGCCTATCCACTCGCCCCCGAGCAGCACAACGAGCAGTATCAGGGCCAGCGGGCTGTCCCAGAGGGTCTCGACGTCTGGTGTGCCCGAGACCCGACGCTGGCGGTTGGGCAAGAGCTGATCGAGATCCTCAAGTTCCGCTGGTTCCAGAACCCGGCCCTCGGTCTGCTCGGCGAGGTTCGCGAGCATCGCGAAGTCGGTCTCCGGCCTGCGGAGTTCATCGTCCGGTGCGAGCACCTCGACAGACTCGAGGAGCGTCTCTTCGCTGGAAAGGATCGCGTCGGTCACCTCGACCGTGTAGGAGCCGGGCCGAACCGGGAGCCAGACAGTCGAGAACGTCGGCGCGCCATCCTCTTCGGTTGTGTCATCGGGTCGGAGTGTCACCGATATCGGCGCGCTGCTCTCGTTGTCAGATTTGATCACTGCGGTGATGGTCTGGGGTCGCTGCTGCGCCAGCTGTTCATCGATGAGTTGCAGTGAGATGCGCACAGGCGAGGCGGGCTCGGTTCTGGGAGGCGAAGCTTCAAGCACGGCGCCACGCCCGGCGCGCGCCAGTCCTTCACGTCCTATGAGACGTACGAGCGGGATCCAGAAGCGTTCGGGCAGTTCCTCGCCCCGTGCATACCGCCAGCGCCAGATCTCGTCGGTGCCTACGTACACGGAGCGCCCGGCGCCGTAGCGCATCGAGAGCACTATCGGCGAAGCATCGTCGCCTGAATTCGCAGGGATCGCGGTCGCAAGCACTTCGGCGGTCGGCTTGACGGTGTCCGGATCGATCCGCTGCGCCCAGCGGAGAAGCGCCCAACCGGTATCAGGATCGGAGAGACGCTCTGGCCAGCCTCCCTCGGCTTCGTCTGCGAGTTCGAGCAGACCCAGCCGTTCCGCGGCAGGTTCTCGCGACATTGTGACCGGTTCGTTCCATGATTGTGAAGTGCCTGAGAGCGTGATGGGCAGCAGCGGTTCGAGCGGTGTGCCGCGCCACGAGTCGGGCGTCGCGCTCGGGCCCGCGATCCAGAGCAGCCCCGCGCCGCGTATGGCAACCAGATCGTGTATCTGGTGCAGCTGTTCCTCGGTGAACAGATCTGCACGGACATCACCGATCACAACAACGTCGATGCCTTCCCATTCGCCGGGCGAATCGGGCAGCTGGTTGATCTCGACATCGCCCTCCTGCACATAACGCCTGCGTGAGCTGAGCAAGAGCGAAGAGGATGAGATCGTTTGTTCCCGCAGGAGCAGGTTTTTGGTGTAGCGGAACTCCCACCGCGGGTAGCCGTCGAGCTGCACCACGCGCAGCGGCCGGTCAACGAGACGGATCGAAAAGCCCCGTGTGTTGTTGTCCTCGACAAGGTCCTGACCCTCAGGGATCAGGCGCACAGCCCAGTCGGCACTGCCCGGCGTATCGGGGCGCGCGATGAGCGTGACATCGCTCTCGGTTGCACCGAGCTCGCGCGTGTCGAGCACGAGTCCTGTCGCGGTGTCGTAGAGCTCGGCGGTTGCCCCGCCCGTGCCCGCCGACCCCAACCGATCGACGGCGACTGTCACCGGGACGCGGTCACCCACAAAGCCAGCCGCGGGCGCGGAGACCGACGCGATTGCCAGATCACTCACTGGGTCTGGCGATCCAACCGGGACCACGAACACAGGGATGCGTTCGTTGCGGAGCCTCTGCATCGCGCGACGGTTGGGCGCATCGCTCGATGTGCCGTCGCTGATGAGCACGACCCCGGCGACCGGTCTGGCCGCGACCTCGTCGAGTGCGCGATCGATCGAGCGTCCGACGAGTGTCCGCCTGCCGTCGGCCTCGCCCGGCTCGATGATGCCCTGCTCGTCTATCGAGAGCTCGAATACGCCCGCGTCGAAGCCCATAGGCAGGACCCGGCGCGTGCTCTGGAGTTTGGTGAGCGGTTCCGCTGCGGCGCTGAGCGCGGATTGGAGTTGCGATTCTCGAGAAGTGCCGCCCGGAGCATCGTTGATGCTCATCGATTGGGAGCGGTCAGCGAGCAGCACGACCCAGTCTCGCTCAATACGTTCGTTGGGCCGTTCGAGCTGAGGACCCGCCAGCAGCAGCACGATCAACATCAGTGCGCCAAACCTCGCGGCCCCGAGCAGGATGCGCCCGAGCGTCGAGCCCTCGATGCGTGTGTAGCTCACCCACGCAAGCGCTACCGCACCGATTGCGATCATCGCCCACGCCCATCCCGCTATCGAACGCGCAAAGGTGAACACGACCTCAGGGTTCGAGTAGTCGAGACGCTCGATGCCGAGGAGCCAGTCCATCATGCCTGGGCCTCCAGCACGTGGTGGACCTGCATCGACCGTGCCGACCAGCGTGCGAGCAGGGTTTCGATCACCGCGCACACCAGCGCGAAGACGATGAGCCAGAAAAGAAGCCTGCTCTCGCCCCTTGCACTCGTGCTTGTGGTTGCTGAAGCAGCGCCGACAGTCGTGCCTTCCGCATCAATCCACGCCAGCTGTTCGGTTCCACCAGCGGTCGCCGCGAGCCAGGGCTCGAGCGCCGCCTGGTTCACCAAGCCCGCTCGTGAACCGCGCACATCAGGGAGCACCGCGAGAACTCCCGATGCCTCGCCCGCTTCGTCGCGCAGCTCGTACCTGCCCGCGAGGCGGATCGGCGCTTCGACAGGGTCGCCCTCACTGCTGACGATTTCTGAAGCGGTCGGCATCTGCGTCGAGGCATCCCCTGCAGTGCGCAGTGCTCTGTCCGCGGCAAGCCCGATGCCCTGGCGGATCAACTCCTGCACGAGCGGCACCATGAGCGGGCGCGTCGGCAGATCGGTCCAGTCGAGACTCGTCGGCGAAGTAAGGTACACAACAAGCCCCGGAGAAACCCGGCCAGTCACCGTCTCGGGCCTCGCGGCTGCTAGAAGTGTGGAGCCATCGGTAAGCCTCAAGATCGAGGGATCGTTGTCCTGCTCAGGGATGATCGGGAGCAACTTCGTAAACGAAACGCCAGAAGATAACTGACCCAATTCACCCGCGATCATCGCAAGGAGTCTGTCGCTCGGTGCTCTGGAATCCGTGTCGATCCTTGCATTACCTGGAATCGAAACTGGTTCACGAGAGATCGACCAACTCAGGCCGAGCGCCTCAGTCATCGAGTCGGTCCACAGCTGCACGGAGTCCTTGGCGGGGGGGGTGACGATCAGCAGGCCTCCGCGATCGACAAAGCGCCGAAGCATCGACCAGCCGTCATCCGCCAACTCGTCAGGCTCGAGAAGAAACACGGCATCGAGTGTTGCCAGCCTCGGCGCATCAATGAGCGAGGGCGTCGTGTCCACGATGCGGAGTTCGCCCGTGGACTCACCCGGGCTGAGCGCCAGCCTGATCCAATCAGCTGGAGTGAACCTATCGATGCCGACCTGCCCGACGAGCGGCCTTGATGCGATGACACCGACGCGCAGCACACTGCGCCTGTCGATCGGTGTGATGACCGAGTTGTCGGCGTCGTTCGAATCACTCGGGAGCGAAGCAACAAGCGTGGGTGTGCGAGACACATCGGCGCTCGGCATCGCGAACGAGAGCATGAGCTCCGCCGAGGTCTGCCCCGGTTCGAAGTCGGCCAGCCCTGTGGTTGCGTTGTTCGTTCCCTCGATGGCCAGCGAAACCTGAACGGACGCGGTCTCACCAATGTCAGCGCCAGAACGTTCCACGATCACGGTTGCCTGGCCGTCACGCTCGGCTTCGCCCAGCACGACGTTCCGCAATGGCTCGACGCCCGCGATGGCAAAGTTCACCACTGGTTCCGTTGCGGGTACCGATGCGATCACCGACACCCGGCGCGAATCGCTCGCGAGCCTGGGCAGCGGACGATCGGGATCGATCGACCCCTCGCGGAGACTGCTGACGACCGCGACCGTGACCGCAGGCGCGTTCTCTTCGTCTGTTGCGATCGCTTCACCGATGAGGTTGAACGACCCCTCGAGGTCAGCAGACGCATCGGTGCGCTCGGCTTGCTCGATAGCGCGGCGCACCGCGGCAATATCGCTCGATGCAGGAGTGATCACGCCCCTCGAGGGCGAGGATGCCAGCACAAGCCCGGCTCGGTCGCCCGCCTCGGGAGCGAGTGTGTCCAGCAGCGCGATCGCACGTGCCTTGTGAGAATCAAAGTCCGTTGCCCCGCCTGACCTGTTCGCGCTCGATATCGAATCATCGAGCACGATGTACAACTCACGCGGGCCGGTCTGCGTGCCGGCACCGCCGAAGATCGGCTGACCGATCGCAAGCGCAAAGAGCAGGACGAGCGCACACCTCGTGAGCAGCAGAAGCAGTTGCTCCAGTGTCATACGCCTGCGCTTACGCCTGTACGCCTCGATCAGGAATCGCATCGCCCCCCACATGACCGGTTTGCGCTTCCTCTTCAGGAAGTGCAGGATGATCGGGAGCGCTACAAACGCGGCCCCGAGAGCGAACAGGATGGGATTTACAAACGTCATCCCGACTTGCCCTTCTTGATCTTCGCGTTTCGCTGCGCGACGAACTGCGCGAGCGTGGGCCCGAGCCACTTGCCGCTGGTCACGAGCTGGTAATCAAATCCGAAGCTCAGAGTTGCCCGTTCGACTGCTTGCAGGTGTTCGTGCATGACTTCGAGGTAGCTCTCGCGGATCGCGCGCGGGTTCACACGCACGCGCTCTTCGCCCTCAAGCCCCTCGAAGATCGTGGACTCCTGGAAAGTAAAGCTCTGCTCAGACTCGTCGAGCACCTGAAAGATGATCGCGTCGTGCCCCCGGTGCCTGAGGCGCGCAAGCGCCGATCGGATCGTCTCGGGGTCCTCGAACAGATCGCTGATGATGACAAACAGGCAGCGGTTACTGATCTTGGCCAGCGCCTGATCGATGACCCTGCCGTAGCTCGTGGGCTGGTCGAGGGTCTGTGTCGAGAGCGTCTCGACGATCGGCCTCCACGTCGAGCGCTGGCCCGAGCGATCGACCATGCCCGTGATCTCGTCGGCGAACGTCATGAGCCCCACGCGGTCACCCTGGTGCAGCGTGATGTACGCCATCGCGGCAGCCATCGCGGTCGCGTGGTCGAACTTGGTCCAGTTCTCCCTGCCGTGGCTCCCCGTCTGGCTGCCCTGACCCGACGCCTGCGCGAAGGGCAGCGACCCGAAGGCCATCGAGCCGGAGTTGTCGACCATCAGCACGAGATCGAGATTCGTTTCCTGCTGGTACTGCTTGATCTGCAGCTTGTCGGTTCTGGCGTAGACCTTCCAGTCGAGGCGCCTGATGTCATCGCCGGGCGAGTAGGGCCGGTGTTGGGCGAACTCGACGCTGAACCCCTGGTAGGGCGAGCGGTGCATGCCGCTCATCACGCCCTCGACGATCATTTTAGCCCTCAGCTCAAAGGACTTGAGCCTCGCCAGTGTCTGAGGGTGCAGGTAGAGCGACGCGTCGCGGGCGGCGTCGGGTGTATTGGAAGTGTCTGCCATCGCCGCATGGTACCGGCGGGAGCGGTATCGAGTGGCGGTTGAATCACGAGTAGTGCATCAACTGTCCGCCTCTGCCTTCTTCTTGATTTCCTCAAGCCAGATATCGTGCAGACGGCTCAGTTTGTTCGGCAAGAAGATTTTTTGCATGTTGGCGAGGAAGCCGAACTGAGATTCCTCGGTCACAACGAGCGTGCCCTCGTCCCCCGGGATCAGCAACCAGGCGTGGTATGCCTTGATCGTTTTTTTCCGTGACTCCCACGCGAGGCGATAGGGAGGCTCAAACTCGGTCACGATGGAGTTGAAATCCTGACCCATCGTGCTCCAAGAGATCTCGGTGCCGACATTATCGATAGTCCCTGAGTCAGACTCCAGCACCACGACGTCTTTGGCGCCCTCGTACCAATCGGGCCATGTCTCGGCCCGAACAAGAACATCCCAAATCTCTTGTGCAGAGGCATCGATCAGGAGTTCGTTTCTGAGATAGAAGGTTGAGCGTTCAGGCGCATACTGCGCTGGCCAGTTGATCTCGTCGGGATCTTGCACACCCGATGAGAGGGCGTTCGTCTGCGTGCCTACAGGATCGATGCTCGCACACCCAGTCGCAAACAAAGCAAGCGTGAGAGGCGGCATCACCAAAGACGTGATTCTTCTCCGAACGGCAGAGTTGACTCGATTCACAGCTTCCCTCCCGGTGCAAGTTTGGCTTCGGTTCCATCAATGTGTTTGAGACCCCATTCGGCGACAGATGCAAGAACACCTCTGAGACTCTGCCCGCGCGTTGTCAGGCGGTACTGCTCACGCTTCTGGCCTTCCGGCGTGAAACGCTCAGCGAGATCGTGCAGCACAAGCTGATCCAGACGATCGCTCAGAATGTTGGTGGCTATCCCCTCCGGTGAACTCTGAAAGTCGACGAATCGAGATTTCCCACCAAAGAGGTCTCGTATGACCAGGAGCGTCCATCGGTCCCCGATGAGATCGAGCGTGCAGGCAACCGGGCAGCAAGACCGGTGCTCGCCGCCCTCGGCAGGGCGAGGTTCGTGGCGTGGTTTTGCTCTCTTTTTCTTAGCCATGCTTGATTCTACACAAATCACTTGCAAAATGCAAGTAATTAGGTAATACTTTTTTATTCCCAGGAACCACCTGGGTCTGCCCGTTCGGTGGGCGAGGAGAAATGCCATGTACGAGTTGATGCAAGCGCACCCTGTCTCGGTCATCGTGGTGACGGCAGCGATGATGGTCACACCTCTTTATGTGCTGTGCACCTACGCGATGAGCGGCGCCTCTGCCCAGCGAGGTGCGATCATCGGGACCGGCTTCTTAATCTGGGGCGCGATCACGACCTGGCTGTGTCTTTCGGATCAGGTACGACAACTTGAAGCGGCTGGCGGGCTCATCGTGCTCGCGTCGTGGGTGATGCCCAGTGTGGTGCTCCTGCTCGGGCGGAAGTGGTTTCTCGAGCGGCCGCTCTCTCAGCGCTGGCTGATCGGTCTCCAGATATGGCGCGCAATCGGGGGTGTCTTTCTCATCGAGATGTCACGCGGGCATATACCGGGGATTTTCGCGTATCCCGCGGGTCTCGGCGATATCGCGGTCGCGATTGTCGCGGTGGTTGCTCTGCTGGCATCGCGCGGCAGAGCAACGGTCTCTGGCAAGTGGGTTGTAGTGGTGCTCGTGCTAGGTGTCCTGGACTTCCTATCTGCCTTCTTCTTCGGGTTCTTCTCCTCGCAGGGACCGCAGCAACTGTTCGAGCCTGAGATCACGAACAACATGCTCCAATACCCGACTGGGCTTATCCCGCTCTTCCTTGTGCCTTACGCGATCTTCTTTCACATGTTGTCGTTGCTCACGCTGATGAGAAGCCGATCGTCGTGACATTAAAAACAAACCGCGGCCCCCCACGAGAGGGCCGCGGCTGCTGGAAGAGTCACGGGACAAGGGGATCCCGGCTCTGTCCGGTGTGACCTCTAACTTGGTCAGTGAACTTGATCAGTTCGAGTGGTTCTTGACCCTCTCGATCAGCTCGTTCACGTCGAGTGCGTCGATCTCGCCGTCCTTGTTGAAGTCGGGGATGCGCTCGCCTTCGCTGACGCGGCTGACCGCGGCCTGCACGTCCTGCTCGTTGACCAAGCCGTCACGGTTGATGTCCAGGCGCCGGATCTCGTGCTGGGCCTTCATGTACTCCTTGACGGCCTCGCGCTCGTCGCCATCGATCTTGCCGTTGCCATCAGCGTCGAAGCGTTCAACGATCTCGGCCTTCTTGGCTTCCATGTGCGACTTGAGCGCTGCGCGCTCGGTTTCATCGAGCTTTCCATCTTCGTTCGTGTCGAACTGTTCCTTGAGATGGCGCGCGATCCGGTGGCGCCGGTCGTGTTTGCGATCCTTGGCGTGGCGCATGCGGTGCATTGCCCGGCCGGCCTCTTCGCGCTCATCGCCTGTGAGCTCGCCGTCGCCGTTAGCGTCGAACTTCTCGATGAGCTTGGCCTTGATCTCGGCCCGTTTCTCTTCGTGGTGAGCCCGCATGGCTTCGCGCGCGGTCTGGCGTTCTGTTTCGTCGAGTTCGCCGTCGCCGTTAGCGTCGAACTTCTCGAGCATGCCCTGACGGAAGGCCTCTCGCTTAGCCCGATCTGCCCCTCTGTCTCTGGGGCCTCGGTCGCGTTCGGCTCCACGGTCACCTGCCCTGAGGTCTCGGTCAGGGGTCGGCTCGAACTGGGCGTTGGTCCCAAGTGCAGAACCGAACAAAATCAGTGCAAATGCGGTCGTTACAGCTTTCATTGTGCTTCTCCACGAGCGGGCCGCCCAGCCACGACCAGATCTGTTGTTTCCAGCCCCGACTGAGGCCGCTCCCGCTGGGCTAAACGCCATCTGTCGACTCAGATTGCACCCGTCGGGGCACGAATTCGCCGATACAAAGCTCAACATGGACAAACACCCAACCAGGATCGGTGTACTCACGGGCGGCGGCGACTGCCCGGGCCTCAACGCGGTCATCAGGGCCGTCGTCAAGGACGCGCTCTACCACGGCATCGATGTTCTGGGGATCGAGGATGGCTTCCTCGGGCTCATTGAAGACAGGGTCAGGCCGCTCGCCAAGAACGACGTCTCCAACATCCTCACCTCGGGCGGCACAATCCTCGGTTCATCCAACAAAGCAAACCCGCAAAAGTACCCCGTCGGGCTCAACGACGACGGCACGCCGAAGTTCAAAGACCTCACCGACGTCTGCATGACTCACATCGAGATCCACGGCATTCAGGCGCTCGTCGTCATCGGTGGCGACGGCACGATGTCCGCGGCCAAACCCTTCGCAGACCGGGGTATCAACTGCATCGGTGTGCCAAAGACCATCGACAACGACCTCTTTGGCTCGGACATCACGTTCGGGTTCGCGACCGCGGTGCAGGTCGCGACCGAGGCCCTCGACCGTGTGCACACGACAGCCGCGAGCCACCACCGCGTGATGGTGGTCGAGGTGATGGGCCGAAATGCGGGCTGGCTCGCGCTGCACGCGGGAGTCGCTTCGGGCTCGGATGTGATTCTCATCCCCGAGATCGAGTTCGATCTGGATGAGGTCTGCAGGGTCTGCGAAGAACGCTCGCGTCGTGGGAAGCGATTCACGATCATCTGCTGCTCCGAGGGCGCCAAACCCAAAGGCGGGAAGCAGCTCATCGAACGCGTCGATCCGACCAGCCCCGACCCGATCCGTTTCGGCGGCATCGGCAAGTGGGTCGCCGACGCCATCGAGGACAAGACCGAGATCGAGAGCAGGTACGTCGTGCTCGGTCACGTCCAGCGCGGCGGCACCCCCGCGCCGAGCGACCGGGTGCTTGCAACCCAGTTCGGGCACCGCGCGATGGAGCTCCTCAGAAACGGCGCCAAAAACCGCCTCGTCGTGATGCAGGGAGGCCAGCTCACGGACGTAGAGATCACATCCGCAGCCGATAAGCAGAGGCTCGTCCCGATCGATCACGAGCTGCTCGTCGCGGCCCGAGCGGTCTACACAAGCTTCGGCGACTGAATCCAAAGAAGCAGAGCTACCCTACACCAGTCCCCGCGACAGGAGCCTCGCGCATGTCTGACGAGAACATCCGCAACGAAGAGACGCACACGGATATGTCCGCCGAGGGTGCGCCTTCTGCTGAGCGTGAGGACAAACCAAGCCGCAGCTCGGCATCGACCGCACGCACCGCGGGCGGCAAGGGCCGAGCATCGGGCCGAAAGGGCAAAGGCAAGAAGAAGAAAGAAAAGAAGAAGTACGACAGCTTCACCGGCTACCTCTGGGGCGAGTGGATCCGCCCGCTCGGCACAATCTTCATCATCATGGGCCTCTTCAGGCTCGCGGTTCTCGACTGGTTCGATGTCCCCAGCGGCTCGATGGAACCAACCATCATGACGGGCGACCGGATCTTTGTGAACAAGTCCGCCTTTGGTCTCCGCGTGCCTTTCACGAAAGACACGTGGATCGCGCAGTGGGGCACACCCAACCGCGGCGACATGGTTGTGTGCTACTCACCCGACGAGGGCGACGAGGTCAGGCTCGTCAAGCGCATCGTCGCGGTACCGGGCGATACCATCGAGATGCGCGAGGGCTTTATCTTTATCAACGGTGAAGCACCCGATACGGCACCAATCGCGCCGGACAAGTTCCCAGCGATGGACCAGGTTGACGCCTCGAAGATGAACTTCTTTATCGAGACTATCGACGGCAGGTCGCACCCGGTCATGTTCAACCAAGGCCGGGGCGGCATCCGCAACTTCCCGCCGATCGAGGTTCCCGAGGACCAGTACGTCATCATCGGTGACAACCGCGACAACTCCAAGGATGCGCGCGGCTGGAACGAGGCCAAGGCGCTGCCCGGTCAGACGATCGCGTTCATGGACATCGACCGGATCCAGGGCCGCGCGTTCCGCGTCGCGTTCAGTCTCGACGGCTGGTCACCTAGGTGGGGCCGGTTTTTCCACCCGCTCGATTCCGAGAGACCCGACGAGAATGTCGACTAGAACGGCGCGTGCTCATCGCCGTCGAATTCATCATCAGCTGATGAATCGTTATCGAATTCGGTCGGGCCGCCCCCGTCGCGGTGGTTCTCAGCCGGTCCTGTTTTGGCTCGGTTGCCGAACGAACTGAACCCGCCGCCCGCGCCGAAGTCGCTTGTCAGAGGCTTGGGCTCCGCGTCCGTGCTCGGCAGTGGGTTCGGCGCCGATTGCTGCGGCGGGGGTGTGTAGCTGTGAGCCCCGTAGCCGCCGTCGCTGAACGAGTCGGTCTTGTTCTTGAAGCGTGTGGTCCTGCTGTCCCACTCGAGCTCGACAACACCCGTTGGGCCGTTGCGTTGCTTGGCGACAATGAGCTCGGTCAGGTTGAGCTTGTCCTCGTTCTCGATCGCCCAGTCCTCGTCTCCGATGTGGTAGTACGCCTCGCGGTGCAGCAGCATCACGACGTCCGCATCCTGCTCGATCGAACCCGACTCGCGCAGGTCAGAGAGCTTGGGTTTGTTGTCCGTGCGCTGCGTCGTGCCTCGGTTGAGCTGAGCAAGGCAGATCACGGGCAGGTCGAGCTCACGTGCCAGCGCCTTGATGCCTCGCGAGATCTCCGAGACCTCCACCTGCCTGCTCTCACGCGCCGCGGCTGGCGATGTGAGCAGCTGGAGGTAGTCGATGACGATGCAGCCGATCTGATGCTTGCGGACGAGCCTGCGCGCACGAGCCCTAAGACCGAGCACCGAGAGGTTCGGCGTGTCGTCGATGTAGATCTGCGCCTCACCCAGATCACCCGCGGCTCGGATGAGCTTCTGGAAGTCGGTCTCGGTGAACTCACCGGTCCGCATTTTGTGGCTGTCCACGCCAGACTTGGCAGACAGCAGTCGGTTGGTGATCGCCTCGCGAGACATTTCCAGGCTAAAGAAAGCGATGGAGACCTTATCGTTCTTGCCCTTCTTGCTGCCGACCGCGCCGCCGAAGGCGATCTGCTCGGCAAGGTTGAGCGCCATCGCGGTCTTGCCCATCGAGGGCCTGGCCGCGAGGATGATCATCTCGCCTACGTGCAGGCCGCTGAGCATCTCATCCAGCTTGGTGAACCCAGTCGAGATGCCGCTGACGCCCTTGCCCTCGATGGCTTCGAGCCGCTCGATCTCGTCCTGGAGGAGTTCGTTGAGACCCTGGGCTTCGTTGGATTGCGCCTGCTCTGCGATCGCGAAGATCTTGCTCTCGGCTTTGTCGAGCACCTCGTTGACGCCGTGCGCATCTTCGCTCGGGTGGTACGCGTCGTAGAGGATCTGGCCGGATGCCTCGATGAGCTTGCGGAGCCTGAATTTGTCGGCGACCGTCTTCGCGTAGTACGGCGCACTCGTTGCCGCGGGTACCGCCTCGGCGAGCTGGACCAGGTACTCCTCGCCCCCGATGTCCTTGAGCTGCTGCGCATCACGCAGACGCTCGAGCAGCATGACAAGGTCGCCCGACTGGTGCTGGTCGTAGAGGCCGATGATCGCGCGGAAGATCGCCGAGTGAGCCGCGGAGTAGAACATCTCCTCCGTGCTGACATGGGGCAGAACGTCGGCGATCACGGTCGGATCGAGGATCATCGATCCGAGCAGGCTCATCTCCGACTCGATCGAGTGGGGGGGCAGCCTGTCGAAGAGCTTGTCCACGCTCAGCATGACTCGCTGCTCGCGCTTCCCGTTTGATCGTCCCTGCTCGCTCAATCCGCGCCCCCGTCCTTGGTCAAGAACGGAGCGTACGCAGCGCCGATCGCTCCCGTCTCGGACCCGCGAGAAGACTCACACTCAGTCCACGGCAATCGACAACAACCGAGCGCCAGGCGGCGGTCATACCATTTCACATGACCAGTTTCAGCGGTATCTCGGACGATCCTTTCAGCTCAGGCGGCACACTCCCAGACGATCTCCCGGCTTCGCCCTGGGGCATCTTCCAGGAGTGGTGGGACGACGCGCACACCGGCAGCGAAGGCGAGCCCGTTCAGCCCAACCCGAACGCGGTCAACATCGCAACACTCGGCGACGACGGCATGCCCGCCAACCGGGTCGTCCTCTGCAAGAAGATGGACCTCGCCGCGGGATGGATCTGTTTCTTTACCAACTACGACGGCAGGAAGGGTCGGCAGCTCGACGCACACCCGAAAGCCTCCGCCTGTTTCCACTGGGACGTGCTCGACAGGCAGATCCGCATCGAGGGTGAGATCACACGCAGCCCCGCGCAGGAGAGCGACGACTACTTCGCAAGTCGTGCTCTCATCAGCAGGCTCGGCGCATGGGCGAGCGATCAGTCCGAACCGGTCGCCTCGCGCGACGATCTGCTGGCGCACTACGCCGAGGTGATGGAGAAGTTTGAGGTGCCGCTCGACGCGATCATGGACCGAGACGCCGGCGCCAACGTGACGATCCCGAGACCAGACCACTGGGGCGGATACCGGCTCTGGGCGAACCGCGTCGAACTCTGGATCGGGGGACAGGGTCGGTTCCACGACCGCGCTGTCTGGACGCGCACACTCAATAAAGAAGGCAAGGGCTTCACGGGCAGCGATTGGGACTCGACCCGCTTGCAGCCCTAACCCACAACACAAGCAAGCCATCAGTGCGAAGGTCTGTCCTTCAGGTGCCGGCGTGCGCCGAACACGAGCTCGAGCACACCCATCGGCTTGACACCCTCGGATCGTCTCTTGGCGCCGATCTCGTAGGCGAGCTTCCACTGCTCTTGCAGGATGCCCCAGGCGAACCAGACGGATCGATCGGGGTCGTAGATATCGATGGCTTCGCTTGTGACACCGTTGACCTCGACGATCGCGAGCCCCTCTCCGCGCTTGAGGGATTCGTCGTCTGTGTAGCGGATATCAAAGCGTCCGAAGTCGAACCCGCCGCCGTTGGGCGCAGCGAACCCGGTAGCGATGCTGTCGATTGCCCGTTCGAACTCGGGCGTGACCAGCTCCGGTGCTTGCCTGAAGATCGCGCCCATCTTGTGGTTCGCTGTGTTTGTGAGTGTGATGCGCGTGCCCGCTTCGGGTACGTCGTCGAGCCGATCAGCGAGCTGTTGTTCAAACCTGTCCGCTTGGATCCGGTACCGCTTGTGTGACCGGATCTGCTCGCGGATTGTGCGCGTGCCGTCGCACTCGAGTTCGGGCATGACCTTCCTGCAGCACGCGAACACCCGGCCTTGCATCCCGCTCTTCGTGGCCGGGTCTCTCACCCAGAAGACGCCCAGCTCGCAAGGCCCCGGGTGATACCTCTGCACGAGCGAGTCCGTGTCGAACGTCTCGAAGTAGCGTCTGACATCGTCCGCATCGGAGCACTTGGTAACGCCCCGCGCCTGCTCTCCACGGTCGGGCTTGAGCATGACCGGCAGCCCGCCGAGCCTCGGCTCGCTTTCAATCAACTCGAGGGTCAGCTTTGTGCGCTCATCGGTTGAGTCCGCGTTCGGGGCGGCGCAGCCGAACAAGACGCTGTCCGTATCCGCAGCGAGCAGGCCCTCAAGCGATTCGAGCTTGCTCTCGCCCCCGATTCCCCCGCCTGGTGTGATGCCCGGATTGCAGCACGTGAACACGAGCGGGTGCCGGTATCTGATCGATTGCCAGAGCATGACAGGCACCGCCGGCGCGTGCATCGCCCAGGTCGGCCACCACTCGTGGTGACGCAGCCTCGCCCATTCAACACCGAGTTCGCGCCGCCCGGTGCTCGTGAACACCCGGAACCGGACATGCAAGAGCACCGCGAGCAACACCGTCGAGAGCAGCCAGCCAAACTCGCCCAGCGCGAGCCCGATCGGTCTGAAGACGAGCTGCGTCAGAATCAGGCCCACGACGAGCATGACGCCCGGTGCCGCGATCGTGTTGAACCAAGCACCGATTGATCTTGGTTTACTCAGCAGTGTTTGCGCTACGAACGCGGCACTAAGCCCGACCCACGCGACGCCGATGTCCAGCTCCGTCGCGCCGACGAGCACCG
>WUAK01000281.1 GCA_009827205.1 Phycisphaeraceae bacterium
TATCTGCAACGGAACCAGCACCGACTGCAACGGCAACGGCATCCCCGACGAGTGCGAGCCCGACTGCAACAACAACGGCATCGCAGACACCTGTGATATCGAGGCTGACTTCTCGATCGACTGTGACCTCGATCAGCTCATCGACTCTTGCGAGATCGCCGGAAACCCCTCGCTCGACATGAACAACAACGGCAAGCTCGACCTCTGCGAGCAGTTCGAGAGCCAGGCCATCATCACCGAGATCCTCTTCGATCCGTACAGCTCGGGTGATGAGATGGAGTACGTCGAGATCCTCAACATCTCCGGCGCTCCGCTCGACATCTCAGGTTGGTACATCCAAGACATCGAGTTTAACGGCGAGGGCCCGACCGATGCGATCCCCGCGGGCACGATCCTGCCCGCCGACGGCATCGCAGTCCTGACCCGCTCGACGACGGGTGACGCAAACGAAACCCGCCAGGACTACATCGACGCATGGGGTACTAACACCCCCGCCGGCGACCCCATCACCTGGATCCCCCTCGAGAACTGGGGCGCACGCGCTACTTTCGGCACGGAAGTCACTGAGGTTTGCAGCATCATCTCTAGCGCGGGTACCGTCGTTGACACCGTCAATTACATCAACCGCACCTCAAACTCCGAGCCACTACCCGGCGGCTGGCCCGGTGGCGATGGCCACGGCTCGTACTTCCTCGCTGGCGACAAGCTCAACTCCGTTGACAACGACCTCGGACCCAACTGGCGTCTCTCTCTTGAGGGCCTCAGTGGCGCAATCCGCTCCGCAGACTTCGACCCGAACGACCCGCCAAGCTGGACAAACCCTGACCGCGGCGGCGAAGACTACGGCACACCCGGCTTCATCTACCCCGGTGCACCCGAAGTTCCAAACGGCTCCGTCATCATCACAGAGATCATGGCTACTGCTGGCTCGGTCTTCCCGGGTCAGGATCCCTTGGACCCGATGTCTGACGAAGGCATCGATGAATGGGTCGAGATATACAACACAACCGGCGCTCCGATCGACATCTCGGGCTGGTACCTCCAGGACGAGGACGGCAAAACCTCCCCGCTCCCCGCTGGATCGATGCTCGGTGCTGGCGAGGTCGCGGTGATCTTCGGCAACGACTTCCCATCCGACAACCCAGACCCCGTCGGTGAGTTCTACGACGCCTGGGGCTGCGACTACCAGGTCTTTATTGTGAGCGAGTGGTACACAAGCAACAAGGATCTCGGTCTGAGCCGCCTTTCAAACTCGCCAAACTTCGTCAACGAGATCCTGCGTCTCGTCGATGCGTCGGGCACACCAGTCGATGTCGTCAACTTCGACGATGACGCGTTCGTCTGGCCTGTTGACGGCACTGGTGTCAACACCGACGACAACTGGAGCATCTACATCATCAACCAGAACGATTACAACAGCATCGACAACGATGACGGCGTCAACTGGGCGGACTCACTCGAGCCCATCGACGGCGCCCGTACCGCGGTCGCGACCACGGTCTTCAACACCATCGGAAGCACATTTGGTTCGCCGGGCACACTCGAGAACGTGCAGACTCCTGTTCTTGAGAACTGCCCAGCCGACGACTGCCTCGCGGACGTCAACGGTGACGGCGATGTGACTCCTACGGATTTCACCGCCTGGATCAACGCATTCAACAACAACCTCCCAGAGTGTGATCAGAACGGCGACAACGCCTGCACACCTACTGACTTCACCGCCTGGATCAACAACTTCAACGCCGGCTGCCCGTAATCGGTTAAGCCAGATACCCAACCCGCCCGCGCTGCCTACCGGTGGCGCGGGCGTTTCTTCGGCTTAGAACAGGCAGGAGCCCCTCATGCGCCTTTCCAGAATAGTAACGTTGCTTTCCGCATTCTTGCTCGCATCTTCTCACGC
Organism: Phycisphaeraceae bacterium; assembly: GCA_009827205.1. Taxonomy (GTDB): domain Bacteria; phylum Planctomycetota; class Phycisphaerae; order Phycisphaerales; family UBA1924. The sequence goes on from WUAK01000281.1 coordinate 1,901, forward strand.
ACCGATTGCTGAATCGCAATCAGAGCGCGGATACGCAAGGCTCATGCAGGGGCCGATGCTCGGTCCCGTCTCGTCTACTTCAGCCAGCATCTGGATGCGAGGTAGCGGCGTGTTCGATTACGCTGTCGAGTACAGCAAGAGCATGGATTTCTCAAATTCATCCCTCACTGCCCCACTCACGGCAATCAAAGCCGATGACTACACACTCGTGTTCGAGATCGATGGCCTGGAACCGAACTCCACATACTTTTACCGCTTTATCGCTGATGGATCGGTGAGCAAATACCAACGCAACAGGCTGCCCGATTCATTTGACACACGTCCAGTTGACGATTCGTCAATTAGATTTTGTTTCGGATCCTGTGCAAGGGTACAGGCCGCGGAGGACCAACCGATCTGGAAGGTAGTCGAAGACCTACAGCCAGATCTGTTCATCTGGGTAGGTGACAACATCTACGGCGACTCGCTCGACCCGGATATCCTCGCGGAAGAGTACAGAAGACAACGTGACGTCGCTTCGGCGCGTCGATTCCAAGCCAGCGTTACCCAACTGGCAACCTGGGATGACCACGACTCTGGCCTCAACGACCACGACCGCACCAATCCTGTGAAAGACCTAGCGCTCGGGGTGTTCGAACAGTACTGGCCTAACCCAGCGTTTGGCACCCCCGATACACCCGGAGTATTCTTCAAGCACAGCCAGGGCGACGTAGATTTCTTCTTCGTAGACGTGCGCTACCACCGTGACCCGAATAAAACGCCGGTGAGCGAAGAGAAGACAATGCTCGGCAAGGCACAATTCGATTGGCTTCTTGCACAACTCGAAAATAGCGATTCTACATTCAAGTTCATTGTCAGTGGGAGCGGGTTCACAAGCGCCAAAGGGCCCACTGGGGATTCCTGGTCAGCCTTCCTGCCCGAAAGAGACAGGCTGTTCTACGAGATCGCTGAACGCGGCATCGAAGGTGTCATACTCATCTCGGGCGACACACACGCCGCGGAACTAAACAGGATCGAGAGCCCACACCCCTACGGCTACCCGCTTTACGAACTCGTCAGCTCACCGCTCGCCCAAGCGCCAACAGAGTCAAGGCAACCCATCTCCGGTACCGAAACAAGAATCCGTAACTTCTACAACCGTGCACCCAATACCGGTGTCGTGGACATCGATCTGAGCTCGGACCCACCCACCGTCACCATGAACGTATTCAACTCATACGGATACGCTGTATGGAAACCGGTAACTCTCACTGCACAGGAATTACTCATCGCTGAAGAAGCTCGTTAATCAGTTTGGATACTCATGAGTAATAAGCGTTGCACATTTAGACAATTAGCCTGGGAAGTCGTTGCATTGAGTGTGCCGTACTATCGGTTTCTGACTCTCTCGTAGCCCACGAGAGGGTCACGCACTCAAGAACACAGGATCTTACCAAAGCACGGCGAATTGATCCTCTAGTCGATTGGTACAGTACCACCAGTTAGGTCAGCGCCTCTGCCAAGGTCTCCACCTGCACAAGAATCAGCTCTGTCGCGGTTTCCTGCAGGTCCGGCGGGTACTTGTACTTACGGAGCAGCCGCCGGACCATCGCTCGAATCTCCGCGCGAACCGCCTCCTTGCCACCGTGTCCTCTTCGGAGCTTTCGCCTCTCGACGGGGAGTTCAGTAAGTCCCCACTTAACTACTCGCCCGTATCCCGATCGGGTGTGACACACTGGCACGAGGTCGTCAACGGGATGGTTGCGTGCGTCCACGCGCGTTCCTGGCGCGTCCGAGCGGCATCGGCTTCGTCATCTTTGCCTTGGCCCTCAAGCGAAGCCGTCAGCCCCCAGAGCGCCCAACCGTTCTCCGGATACTCGACAAGATCCGCCCGATACACCGACTCGGCCTCCGAATATCGACCGGCCTCAAGGAGAACAGCACCAAGAGCATGGCGAGGTGGTGTCATCCAAGCGGGTGGCTCGTCGTAGGTCAGTTGGTCTTCAAGTTCGACAGCTTCCTTGAGTTTCCGGATGGCTACATCAAGTCGGCCCTCGCGATACGCGATCTCGCCATCGACGTAAGGGACAGCCACGCGCAGC
>WUAK01000282.1 GCA_009827205.1 Phycisphaeraceae bacterium
GATGAAGTGAACGCACTCGTTGGACTACTGCAAGCAGAGCTCACGAGTTATGACGCAAGACAGGAGCTGCTTCCTGCGAGGCGTGACCGAGCTGCCCGCCGGGTCGCTGAGTTGGTAGAAGTCGAGCAGCAGTGGCAGAACTTCGTTCAGTCGGCACGGAAGTCAGAGGCGGCGGAGGCTGCTCGCGAAGCGCAGATGTTACGGATTGAAGCCGCGGAACAATCCGACGCGCTTTCATCATTTGCAGCGATCAACGAAACCCTGGCACGCCGACGGGCATCACGCGAAGGCGTTCCTCAAGAGCTTGCTGAGACAGAGCAGGAACTGTTTATTGCGCAACAACAGCTAGCCGATCTTCAAACCCAGTACGCGGTGGTCGTGCATCGACTCAATACTTCGGGTCTGAGCCGTGCAACCGGCATCGTGCTGAGGCGCCAATACGAGGCCCTCCCAAATCTCGCGACACTCAGGAAGCAGCGGAACGAAACTCGCCAGAGGCTAGAGCAAGCCGAGATGCTCCTCGTTGAGAGACAAGAGCTCCGTTCTGGCGCGGGCGATATCGACTACACCATCGAAGCACTGCGAGCAGCCACACGCGAGTCTTCACCAGAGGTCGATGTGGCATCACCCGAGTTTGAAGAAGTCGCACGCAGGCTTGCTGTCGCCCGACGCGATCTGCTCGATCAACTGGTTGTTGATAGCACGGCTTCCTTTGAGAGGCTGCTCGAACTCGAGGAGCACAACTCGACACTGCTCGATGCGACCCAGGATTACCGGGAGTTCATCGGCGAGCGGATCTTGTGGGTCCGCAGCATTAACCCACAACTCTCGAGCACACTCGTTGACGGAGTTGACATCACGAACCTGACGTTTGCGATTGATCACACCGATTCATCGGTCAATCTGCGATCGGCAGTAGCTCAGGCCGCTCGAGCGCTGAAGGCCTCTCCGCTGATAACGGTTGCTATTGGCCTCTCCGTGATTTCAGGCCTTGGTATCTACCTTTGGGCGAGGCGCGTGCATACGAAGCTCGCAGAACAAGTCAAGAGCTACCGAACCGATCGACTCCGTTTCACATACGCGGCCCTCGGCGTGTCGCTGCTGGCTGCGGTTGCGTTACCGATCGGCTGGTGGACAACCGCGTATCTCTTGAGCCAGAGCACCGGAGACAGCGCACTCATCTCTTCCCTCGCGTGGGCCATGCAGCAGGCACTCCCACTGCTTTTCTGGCTCTGTGTTGCCGCATCGCTGCTTACAAAGAACGGCCCGGCGGATGCCCACTTCCGCTGGCCGACCACAGCTGTCGTCTCGATGCGCCGCCATCTGCGTTGGGCCGGTCCGCTGTTCCTGCTTCTTGCGGTCGCCGCCGTCGCGATCAACCACATGCGTGACAACTCGCTCATCGCCTCGTACGGCCGAGCCTCTTTCATTGCGTCTCAAGTTGTGTTCGCGGCGCTCGTCTGGATCGTGCTACACCCGAAACGCACGGTTCTGCGGAGCTATCTCTCTGGAAACTCTGGCACTACGACATCAAGGCTCATTCTTGTCGCCTGCCTGCTTGGGACAGCGCTGCCCCTGTTTCTCGCGGCGCTCTCTTGGATGGGGTATCACTACACCGCCATCGAACTCTCCATCCGAGTCTTGATGACGGTCGGGCTGATCTCGATTCTCGTGCTGGCGAATGCAATCTTGATGCGATGGTTGTTTATCGCAAGAAGACGTGTTGCGGTCGAAGACGCGAAGCGTCGCCGTGAACAGGCGATAGCCGACGCGAACACTGCTCCGGATGAGGAAGGGCCGACTGAGTCATCGCTGCCCCCGATCGACGAAGAGAAGCTCAATCTGCCGGCCATCAGCGGTCAGACAATGCAGCTCTTCCGAGCAAGTGTCGCGGTATCGCTTGCGCTCGGATTGCTCGCGATCTGGTCGAGTGTATTGCCGGCTCTACGGGCATTCGATCAAGTGGAGATATGGCCCGAGATCCGTATCGCAAGTGAGAAGGTCGATCCCGCTATCGAAGCACTCGAAGTAAACACACGGCTTGCTTCCGGGTCTTTGTCAGACAACACCAGTACATCTCCTAGTACTACCAGTACTCGTGATTCCACTCGATCGCTCCTCGACCCGAGCGCTTTGGGTGCTGACAGTGCTTTCATCGATGAGCAACCGGAGAGTGCGGCGAGCGATAACGTGATCTCCCTCGCCGATCTTGGGCTCGCGCTTGTGTTCGGCTTCATTGCTTTTGCGGCATTCCGCAACCTGCCAGGTTTGGTCGAGATCTTTGTGTTGCAAAGGCTGCCCCTTGATGCGGCAAGCAGGTTCGCGCTATCGACTGTGCTCCGCTACGCAATCGGAATTGCTGGTGTCCTCGCTACGTCTGCCGTGCTCGGAATCTCTTGGGACAAGGTGCAGTGGCTCGCGGCGGCGCTCACTTTCGGGCTCGCGTTCGGTTTGCAAGAGATCTTTGCCAACTTTGTATCGGGTCTGATTATCCTCGCCGAAAGACCTGTCCGTATCGGGGACACAGTCACGGTGGGCGGAGTTACCGGTGTCGTCACAAAGATCCGTATGAGAGCAACGACCGTTACCGACTGGGATCGCAAGGAACTCGTGATTCCGAACCGGCAGTTCATAACCGGGGAAGTTATCAACTGGACGCTCTCTGACCCGACGCTGCGCGTCATCGTCCCCGTCGGGGTCGCATACGGGAGCGACATCCAGCTTGTCGAACAGACACTGATGCAGATCGGCGAAGAGAACAATCTTGTGCTCAAGGACCCGAAACACTACGTGCTCTTCCGTGATTTTGGCGACAGCACACTCAACTTTGAACTCCGAGTATTCATATCGAACATTGACAATATCCTGATCGTGCCGCACCAACTGCGAGTCGCGATCGACAAGAAGTTCCGCGAGCTGGATATTGAGATCGCATTCCCGCAGCGCGACCTTCACCTGCGGAGTGTGGACCCGATGATCTCCCTTGCAGAACAGATGCGTTCGAGCAAACCCAACGACTCGCAGATGTCCGATTGACTCCTGCTACCATGCTGTCGGGGCTTGGAAAGTACGCCTAGCCGGATCTCATTGGTGAAGAGTGATACCCGGAGAATGCAGTGCCGTCCTCACATACCATGCTCGAGAACGCGATGGGGGAGGCCTCTGCAGCTTGGCACGCTGGCGATGCTGGCGCGTGCGAGCGGGCGTTACAGAAAGCGTTGCGGTTCAGACCCTCTCACGTATCTGCACTGCGCATGCTCACGCAAGTCCATCTACTCCGGGGGGACACTACACGTGCATTGCAAACGAGCACCCAAGCCGTAAAGGCATCATCCAAGGACGGCAGCCTCAAGCTCATTCAGGCTGAATGCTACGAGCTTGAAGGAAATGGAGAAGGCGCATTGGGTGCGTATCGAGAGGCGGCAAAGCTCGCACCAAACGAGCCACGCGCCATTTGTGGAGAAGCCTCCGTGCTTGAACGGATGCACCAACTTGCTGAGGCACAACACGTAGCGGAGCGAGCATACCAACTCTTCCCGTCGTCACCGATAGCGTTGACGATGCTGGCCAAAGTCCTCCGAAGGCAAGGTAATTCCGAACGTGCTGAAGCTCTGCTGCTCGACGCGATCGAGCACGCTGAGGGGCCGATCGACCGTTACCCGCCACTATTTGAGCTGGCGAAGCTGTTGGATGAACTCGGGCGGTATGACGCAGCGTTCGAGCGATTCGAACAAGCCAATCGAGCACAAGCGATCGCTCACGGGATGGACCCAATCCCAGAGGATCCAACGCTGGCGATGTGCGACGAGGCCCGATCGTTCACCGCAGAGCAATTTCAAAAGTGGAAAGACGAAGCACCCCAATCAGCCGAACGTATTGCGTTCCTTTTCGGCTTCCCCCGGTCAGGCACGACCATGACCGATC
>WUAK01000283.1 GCA_009827205.1 Phycisphaeraceae bacterium
CTGCAAAGCCCCCACCCGGTTGCTCTCGTGCGGCGGACCCTCATTGTCTTCACCATCGGCGCCAATGGAGGAGAGCAGGTAGTCCCTCCCCTGCTCGTCTGTGTACTCCAGCACCCGATACCCCAGGGGCACCTCGCCGAGCGCGTGCATGTCCAGAGGGAGTTCATCGAGATACTCGGGCACGAGCGAGGCGAGGTCCTCGGGCAGGGCGCCGTGATCGGCCCTGTGCTGCTCGATGGCCAAGAGAGCCCGGAGACCAAGCACGTTGAGCCTCGCTTGATCGTCGGCGCGCATCATGCTTCCGAGAGCGGGCACAAGCATCGCCTGGAGGTGCTGACGCCAGCCGAAGTCGTCCCATTGCGGGTCGAGTGGCTGCTGCCTGCGCTCGGCTGGAGTCAGCCTCGAGCGGGCGATGCTCACTTCATGGAAATCGCGGAACCACTGCTCCGTCTCGGCCTGTCTCGGGAACACGATCGAGGCGACGTTGACGATCTTCGGACGCGATGCGTTTCCCCAATCGAGTTGGTCAACTTCGGACAGAATGAGTCTGCCGCGCTTGGTGTGCACCCACTGCACAGCGTCGAGCTCCCACAGCAACTCGGATCGAAACGCGAACTCGACGGGCACCATCGGGCCTTGCCTCTCGATCGCCTCGGCCAGCCCTTGCAGCGCGCTGTCATCGAGCCGCCCCAACGAGAGATCATCTATCGCCGCGCGGACCGCAAGTGTTCTGATCGCGATGCCGACAAGCCTCTGGATCAGGAACGCCTGCTCGCCGGACAGCCTTCCGATCGCGAGGATGTACTCGAATGACTCGGTATACGCATCCCAGTCGCCCTCTTCGGCCGCGAGGAACATCCTTGCTCGAAGCGCTTTGGCAACGTTCCGCTGCTGGCCCAGCGTTGGCATGAGGATGCCGATCAGCATCTCGTCCCTGCTGTCGGGCAACGGCATCACCCCCACGCCGCTGGCGGCGATCTCGTCAAGCCTGCTGAATATCCCCACTTCCTCGAACCGCCCGAGCACTTCGAGCGAGAGCTTGCGCTGGAGGTCCAGATTCTCCCTGTCCTCTGCGTATGAATACGAATTCTCTTCTAGGAATTCGAGCTCAAAGTCATAGTTGTAGATCGTGTTGTAATCGGTAGAGATTACTTTCTCTGCGTACACGGGATCGGCGCCGATCGCATCCGACTCGGCGGACTGTACGAGCTCGAGCACTTCCATCAAGACGGGCCAGACATCCTCGCCTTCCCGGCCCGCCTGCGACTCTGCGACAAGCTCCTCGAGCTGCTCGCCGTAGTCGATGACAGGGTTGGGTGCTGCCGTCAGAGCGAAGTAGACCTCGATCGAGATCCAGAGAATGACCAGCGCGATGATGAGCAGGACCGTGGTGAGGATCGGACGGAACCGGGCGGGGCGCCAATGTGCACGTGAGTTCATGGCAATATCCCACCCTTCTGTCTACTGAAACAACACCGCACACGTGCGCCGATCCAAGACTACTGATTTTTTTCGTAGAATTCGACGAGGTGCTTGTTGTAGTTCCAAGGTGGACGGTTGATCAAGATATCCGTTTCGGGATTGCCGGCAAACATGCTCCAGCTGTGCACCAACCCGCCATCATCCTTGCCTTCGCGACCAACAGAATACAATGTGAAGTCCCGCCCGAACCGATCTGGTTCGTCATGAATTCGGTATTTAAAAGTGTCACTATCTGCAAACGGATCGGGCAAAGACTCAGGCAATATATCCCGATCAATCTCGCCAATCCTACCTGGTAGTGCGCCGTGCCGGATGCGGTATCTTTCAACAGCGACGTACATCCGAAGCCCATTCATAAGGACAAGATGACCTTCGTCGATTTTCACATAATTAGACACTGCAGGCAACAGTGTGGACACACTCTTGCCATTGATCTTCTGTATCCAAGTCGGGTTGCCCCAGTACCATTTCGAATCTAGATTTCTTTCTGAGTACGGCTGCTCAAGCTCGGCAACCATATCCACGGTACAAGACTCAAGTATGGCTGACTGATACGCACGGCTGTTCCGCTTGAGCGCCACTCCCTGCTTGTGTGTGTTTGATATGAGACTCAGCCGCACAAGCAGTTCGTGCCTTGCTACTTCCTGCATCGGCACATAATGCAAAGATGCAAGTATGTCAGCGATCTGCTGGAGTTCGTGATCATCGCACCAACCTGAATTCAAGACATAGAGCACGAGCTCGCATAGATCTTGTGTAGTACCCTGAACCATCCTCTGTGGTGCAAGCCTGGGATCACCTTGCAGGAACTGTCTCCATTGCACCAATCGTGTAACGGCAGCAATGAAGTCCTTAAAGTTACGACTCTCGGCTGCTCGCAAGCCCCGCAAGCTTTCGATTCTGGCATACGCCATGATCTCTCGAATCCCGCGGAGTTCAATCAAATCTTCATTTCGTAAACGCGGGACATATCCGGGAGAATCCAACAGCGCATCAAGCCTCTGAAGCAAGCCAGCCGCCACAAATGCTTCAAGCACTAAGTCGGCCTGTTTCCTGTCTTTCTGTTCAGGATCGGGCCCAGGAATCGTGAACTCCCAGCCCAGCTCAGGATCTGGAAAGTAGTACGCCTCGTCGATTGTCCATGATTTGTCCCAGAACTCGGTTGTCAGCACCGGCTCTCCACCCGCAGACAACTTCGGTGTTGCTATGGCGAGCGTTTCAGCCTCGACCTGGATCATGTCCTGATAAAGCAATTCCACCGCATCAGCAAGCCGGTGATCACTCGTATCTGCGCCCTGAGTTGCCGCTGACCAAGCCAGCAACTCCCCGGCGTAATCTCGTTCTGGAAGATCAGGACCCCAGTACACGAAAGTGATAGACGCCCATATCAGCACTCCAATCGTGAGCACCGCTCCGATTCCGAACACAAACACGAACAGCCTTTTCAGCCGCCCGCGCTTGTTCGATACCTTCAGTTCTGGCTGATTCATAGTTCAAGAATACTGGAAGACGCCCCGCCCGCTCTTCCGCCCGAGCCTCCCCGCCACAACAAGCTGCTCGAGCTTCGGGCAGGGCCGGTACCGCTCCGAGTGCAGCCCGTCGGCGAGCACGTTCATGATGTGCGCACAGGTGTCGAGCCCGATGAAGTCCGCAAGTTCCAGTGGGCCCATCGGGTGGTTGCAGCCGAGTTTCATGATCTGGTCCAGGTGCTCAGGCTCGGCGACGCCCTCCATCCACGCGTAGAAAGCCTCATTAATCATGGGCATCAGCACCCGGTTGCTCACAAAGCCCGCGCGGTCGTTGGCAGGAACAGCGGTCTTGCCCATGTCGCCGGCGAGCTTGATCACGCGCTCGGTCACGTTCGCGTCGGTCGCGAGACCGTTGATCACCTCGACAAGCTTCATCACGGGCACCGGGTAGAAGAAGTGCATCCCGATTACACGTCCCGGGCAATCAGTCGCCGCGGCGATCTCGGTGATGCTGATCGAGCTCGTGTTGCTCGCCAGGATCTGATCGCCGGTCAGCATGCCCGAGAGCTGCTTGAAGATCGACTTCTTCACCTCAGCGTTCTCGACCACGGCCTCGACCACGATGTCTGAATCTGCGAGGTACTTGATATCTGTGACGTAGGTGAGCCGGCCTTTGGCTGCCTTGACGTCGTCCTCGGACATCTTGCCCTTCTCGACAGCGCGGGCCAGCAGCTTGTCGTGCGTCTTCTCGCACAGTGCAACCTGATCGGCGCTCGTGTCCATGACGACGGTCTCGAATCCACTCACGGCAGCGACCTGCGCGATCCCGCCGCCCATCTGCCCAGAACCGATCACTCCGACACGCTTGATCTCGCTCATCGCTTGCTGCTCCTGATTGATACTGAATAGAGACAAGAGCATAGGTCCGGGGGTCGGTACACTCCCCCTGTGCCCCCCAGCAAGAAGCGAACATCCCGTACGCTCGCCCCCGACCCGGCAGAGCTTGTGCCGCCGG
>WUAK01000284.1 GCA_009827205.1 Phycisphaeraceae bacterium
TACCCATCAAAAACGTGCCGCCGGGGATCCATGTTGTTCCAGCTGGTGCTGAATCCGGTGGATCCACCAAACCATGCGCAACTCGATGCGGCTTGCTCACCCGAGGATCTGAATCATCGGCGATGATTGGAAGGTTGTGTCCAAACGCACGCGGGCAGATCAGCAGAGTCAGACAAGCAAGCATCTGAATCAAAGCAGCAATTCGTGGGGATCTTTCGAGTCGATGTAGGGACATTTCCCAACGAGCATACCTGATCGGGCTTCACTGCACAGAGGGCGCAGCCTTCTCTGGTGATGTCATGCCCATCCAAAGAAGAACACTAGATATGGGGTACTCTGATCTCAGATTCTCAGACACAGCGATACGTATCACACTGAAAGAAAGAGAGATTTGTCTGAAATGGACGACCTCAGCAACCGGTGTTGAAGTTGTCGATCCACGCCGTGAAATCGGTCGGTGTGCAGGACCCGTCCCCATTCTGGTCGCACTGGGGGAGGTTGTTGTTGAAGGCGTCGATCCACGCGGTGAAGTCCGTGGGGGTGAGCATCCCATCACCATTGACATCGGCGACGCAGTTGTTGATCAGCGTTGCAACAAAGCCGGTGATCTCACCGTTGTAGAGACCGCGACCTGTGATGGTGCCGTCGTCGGCGATCCCGAACGCGCCGTTGGAAGTGCCTCCGGTCAGATCCCAGTCCTCGTCCGTGATGATGAGGTTCTCGAGCGCGTATGTCTGGTTGCCGTCGTACAGGAACACGATCGACGTGACACTCGACATTGTCCCGACGACCCAGCCGCTCGCGTTGACGCCTCGAGCGCCGCCCGTTGATGTCCCCGCCAGCAGGGGCACCTCGACCATCCCGCCCGAATCGGTCCACACGAACGGTCTTGCGTCTGCGCCGCTGTTGAGCGAACTCGAACCAGCGATCCTTCCGTCCGAGCTCACCGCGAACGCGATCGCGCTGTTGTGCCCGAGCGATGTCAGTGCACCGATGTCAGTTGCCGAGCTGTCGCCCGGATCGAGGTAGAACCCGTTGGTGACCGCTGCGTTGTTCGGATTGAGCGCCTGACCGACGATCCGGCCCGCTCCGTTGATCGCGTACGCTGTCCGAAGCGCACCACCGTTTGGCATTGTCTGCGCGAGGACACTTCCAGAACCCGTCGTGAAAACCGCGGCTTGCTCGAGGCTACCGCCATCAACCGAGCCAACAGCGGTCCCGTCGTTGTTCACGCCAAACGCTCTGCCAAGAGTCTCACCCGCAGGCAGCGGCAACTGCGATACAGCGCCAGATGAATCCCACATGATCGGAAGCGGACTCGAACCAAAGAACGTCGTCGCACCTGTCCCGACGACGACTCCGTTGTCGTTGACATCCTGCGCGAGACTGAAGGGTCGTGCTGGGGAGGAAAGCATCGGCAGCAGCACCGTTCCGCCCGTTTCTGTCCATCGGACAGCGTCCGAGTTGGATGTCCCGGTGACAAACGCGCCGCTCTCGGAGATACCCTGCCCGGTGCTGTTCGCCTGTCCGTCGATAGCCAGCGGCTGGATCTCGTACTCGGGTTGTGAAACCGCGCTGCCCATCCCGGCTGCAGCGACAAGAGCCAGAACACGAAAATACACACGAACAGCAGACGGGTGAGCCATGGCAGGTTCCTTTATGGCAGACACGTGCGCGCACTGGGCATGGTGCCAGCAGCACCGATCGCTCCACTCAGAACGTACCAGATAAGAGACATGCCCAGCAATAAAAAACCCGCGGATCGCGGGTTGTCTGGATGCAATGGAGCCGGGGGGAATCGAACCCCCGTGCCGAAACGGCCGGTTCGGCGCTTCTACGCGTGTAGTCAGTGATTTAATCTCAACCCTCCGCCGGCCACTAACAGCCTACTTCGGGTCCAGTCCCCAGTCATAAATCTCGCCGCTTCACCCCTGGGAACACCAGGAGTCGGCCAGCCTGCTGTCATTGACCCGGACCGTAGCAGGCGTCCAGCCCGGGTCAGACTACCTGTTTATCAGGCAGCCATGAGGTACTGCTCATCGGCAGATATTTGTGTTGCGTGGTTTTTACGAGGCCACCACGCCCCTCGACGCGCAACGCCGGACCTGAAGCTCGCCCGGTCGAAACCACATCGGCCCCAACTTGTCAAACAGAGTGCCGATCGCTCGGCAGCATCAATTATAGCCATGACCCGATCGACTCAGGCAAGCCGCGTGTATTCCTCGAACGCGTCCCAGGGCCGCTCGTCCTCGCCTGTCTTGCGAAGCGCAAGGATCGAACGATCAACAAACGGCACAAGCTCGGTCCTGAACAGCTCTGGCGTCGTGGCACAAAGGAGTACCTCGCGCTGCCCGATCTCGGGTTCTGGTTGCCAGGGCTCGTTGACGATCTCGCCGCTCCTGATCGTGACGGGTTCATATGCGCGGTTGGTCGTCCAGAAACTCGCAAATTGCTGCAGCGCGGGCATCCACAGATCGTGCAGCAGAATAAGCCCGCCCACATCCAGCATCCGATCGACGAGCAGTGCTTCCATCATGACGTAGTCGAGCATGTGCCAGCCGTCGATGAACGCGAACTGAGTCCGTGTTCCCTCGGCGATCAAGTCGGGCAGTGCCTCATCAGATCGCTCATGTCTGAGGTCGACCCGGCTACCGATCCCCGCGCGCTCGATCGCCGTACGGCCGGCACCCTTCCAGTGCGAATCCTGCTTCGGGTCCATCACGATGAGCGACGATTCTGGAGCCGCCTGCGCCATCGCGAGTGTGGAGACGCCGCTCGCGCAGCCGACCTCGACGATCCGATCGGGCCCGCACGCACCTGCGAACGCCCCGAGCAGGTCCGCCGCGGCTCTGCTGAGTGCAAACCGCGTGATGTCTATCGCGTTGCCATCAGTTGTCGGTGCACGCCCGCTTTCGAGCATCTCGTCGAGTGTGATCCCAAGTGCGCTGCTTCGGGCATCTGTGGTTGCTTCCGGCATGCACTGTCTATCGGCACATCGCTCGCATCCCTGTGAGCTCGCTCATCTTGCGGTTCGTGCAGCTCATAAGAAAGGCACCCGGTCGAACCGGGTGCCTTCTTGAAATACAAAGCAGGATGTGTGTCGCGGTCGATCAGCCGTTGGAGACGGCGCCGTCGATGTGGACATCCATCTGCGGGAACGGGATCCCGATGCCGGCCTCGTCCAGGTCGTACTTGACCTGGCGCGTGAGGTGCTCGCGAACGGCCCAGTAGTCGGCCGTCGCGGCCCAGACTCTGACCGACCAATCGATCGACGAGCCGCCAAGCTCGCTCAGGTAGATGACCGGCTCCGGATCGCCGAGCACACCCTCAACCTTCTTGGCTGCGCCCATCAGCACCTCTCGCGTCTTGTCGAGGTCGGCGCTGTAGTCGGTGCCGACGGCAACATCGACACGGCGGGTGTCGTGGTGCGTGATGTTCTCGATCGTCCCGCCGTAGATGTCACCGTTGGGCACGATGATCTTGCGGTTGTCGGGCGTCGTGAAGACGGTCGTGAAGAGCTCGATCGCATCAACCTTGGCGGTCACACCACCAGCGCTGACGACATCACCGATCTTGAACGGGCGGAAGATCAGCAGCATGATGCCCGCGGCGAAGTTGCCCAGAAGCCCGGACATCGCCATGCCGACCGCAAAGCCGGCAGCCGCGATCACTGCAGCGAAGCTGGTCGTGTCGATTCCGAACGTGCTCAGGACGGCAAGACCACCGAGAAGCATGATGGCGTACTTGCCCATGTTGCCGAAGAACCGCGCAAGAGTTTCATCGACGTTGCTCTTGCGGCAGATCTTGGTGATCATCCCTCCAACCCACTTGGAGATGATGAGCACCGCGATGCTCAGAATGATCGCCTTTACCGTCGGCAAGCCGTAGTCGGTCCAGATCGTCATCATCTCTTCGCTCGAAACCCCGTCAGTGCGGTTCA
>WUAK01000285.1 GCA_009827205.1 Phycisphaeraceae bacterium
GGCGGACTCATCGGTCACGGCGCGGAGCGATTCCTTGTCCACGCCGATCCTCGCGGCGGGCCAGCGGCGCTGGAATGCATCGCGGCGATCGCCGAGCTCCTGCGCCGCGTCCCGGAACTGGCGGTAGGACAGCAGTTGGCGGATCAGATCGGCACGCGGGTCGGCGTCGTCCTTGGCAGAGCGCTCAGCTGCGGCTCGCTCCTCGGGGGGCATGAGAGAGCGGGATTTGATCTCCATGAGCGTGGCGGCCATCACCAGGAACTCGCTGCCGACGTCCACATCGATCCGCTGGGCGGATTCCAGGTGATCGAGGTACTGGTCGGTGATCTCGGTGATGGAGATCTCGGTCGGGTCGAGTTCGGCGCGCCGGATCAGGTGGAGCAGCAGGTCGAGGGGCCCCTGAAAGTCCTCGAGCTTGATGTTGTACTCGGTGCCGACCATGCGATCCTCCGTGAGCGCCCCGGGCGTCTTTGGCAGTGTACGCTACCGCGATGACAGAGCAGCCTGTCGATCTCGGATTCGCAAAGCAGGTCCTCGAAGAGGAGGGCCGGGCGGTCGCCGCGGTCGCGGGGCAACTCGACGAGCGATTCGTCCGCGCGGTCGAGCTCATCACGGCCTGCGCCGCATCCGACGGCACGGTGCTCGTCTCCGGGCTCGGAAAGTCGGGCCTGATCGGCGCCAAAATCTCCGCAACGCTCGCATCGCTCGGTGTGCCCTCTCACCCGGTCCATCCGACAGAGGCGACACACGGCGATCTGGGCAAGTTCCGCAAGAAAGACGTTGTCATCGCGCTCAGCAAATCGGGCGAGACCGAGGAAGTCGTCAACCTCGCGGCGATCCTCCGTCAAGATGGGCTTGAGGTGATCTCGATCACTGGCGGGGGCGATGACCCGTCGAGTCTTGAGCGCATCGCATCGGTGCCGCTGACGATCGGGGTCGATCACGAGGCGGGCGACATGCCAGCGCCGACGAGTTCGACGACCGCGACGCTCGCGCTGGGTGATGCCCTCGCGATCGCAGCGGCCAGACGGATCAGCTTTACAGATGCAGACTTTGCCAAACGCCACCCGGGCGGCTCACTCGGCGGGATGCTCCGCCCGGTGATGGACATCGTCCGCTTCAAGGCGGGGCAGAACCTGCCGCTGATCGACGATCACCTGAGTGTCGCCGAGGCTCTTGAGCAGGCCGAGAAGAACGACGGCAGGCGACCCGGCGCGATGCTGCTCGTAGACAAAGCCAGCGGCTCGCTCACCGGCATCTTCACAGACGGCGACCTGCGCCGACTCGTCATGGGCGATCCGGGTTCACTCGGGAAACCGGTCGCCGACGTGATGACGCGTTCACCACGCACGCTCCCGGACAGCTCGCTCGTGCGTGACGCGATCACGCTCTTCCGCGAGAAGCGTCAGGACGAGATCCCGGTTGTGGATGCACAAGGTAGACCAGTTGGGATGCTCGACGTGCAGGACCTCATCGCGCTCAAACTCGTCAGGGACTGATCGGAGAACCTGTTGGCTCGCGACCCCTCCAGAATCAGGCTCGTTGTACTCGATGTGGACGGCTGTCTCACTGACGGCTCGATCAATCTCGACGCCGACGGCAACGAGACCAAGCGCTTCAACATCAAGGACGGCCTCATCATCTCCGCGTGGAAGAAGCTCGGGTTCGAGGTCGCGATCATCACCGGACGCACGAGCGGATCCGTCTCGGCGCGTTGCCGCGAACTCCAAATCGAGCATCTCTACCAGGGCGTGAAGGACAAGGGTGAGGTGCTCGACTCGCTGCTCGGCACGCTCGGGATCTCGCTCGAAGAAACCGCCGCGGTGGGCGACGACTGGATCGACCTGCCCATGCTGACACGTGTCGGTTACGCGATGTGCCCCTCGGACGCCGTGAAAGAGGTCGTCGACGCTTCGGACTACATATGTTCGAAGCCGGGCGGGCAAGGCGCTGTCCGGGAGGCGATCGAGCACCTGGTCGACGCCCGCGGGCTCCGCGAAGAGGCCCTGTCGCACTACCGCGGCTAGTCTCGACGCCTACGTCCGAGGTACCATGCCCCCATGATCGAGACTCTGAAGAGGATTGCCGTCACCGCACGCACCGGCGCCAGCCGGTCCGCACTGCTCGTGGCGATCGGTGTCTCGCTCATCCTCGTCTCGTTCATCCTGATCATCTCGACCCGGTCCGGTCCCGCCAAGCGTTCGGCGCTCGATAACATCGACCCGGCGGATGTGCCGAGCATCACGGACAGTCCCGGACTGGCCGCTGGGACGATCGATGCGCCGCAGATCTCAGACGAGACCACGGATGCACACATCCGGCTCAAGGACCGAGACGACCCGACAAAGACGGCATGGGATGTTGAGTTCGCCAAGCTCAAGCCCATCCGCGATACGGATTTGGTGGAGATCGAAGAACCCCGCGCGTGGTACCTTCTTGGCAGCAGCAACCTCGTCTTTATCCGCTCCGATCGCGCCGAGTTCGTGATGACGGATATGACGAGCGAACCCTCCTCGGGTCGGTTCACGGGCAACGTCGAGGTGCTTCAGTTCGAACGCCGCGACGACGGCTCGCTCCCCGAACCCGTCGCATCGGGCTCGGCGGTTCGGATCACCACGAACTGGCTCGACTTCGACGCGGTGGGCAGCGAACTGGCGACGACAGAAAACGTGCTGATCGCGAGCGAGTCGATCGACGCGGACTGCGAAGGCTTGCGGATCGTGTTCAACGAAGTCGATGAACGCATCGAGCTTCTTGAGGTGCCGGGCACGCTGCTGGCAACCGTCCGCCCTGATAAACCAGCCGACGAAGAGCCCCAGGAAGACCCTGGCACTCAGGGCACACCTGAGACGCGCCGGGCACAGGCGAACAACAACCCAGGTCAGGGCGGCGAACAGCCAGCTGGTGAGCCCGCAGGTCCCGAGCAGTTCTACGCCGTGACGTTTGAGGGATCTGTGCATGTCGAGCAGCCTGTCCGCAGGATCGACGCGGACCGTGCGCGTGTATGGATCAGACTCGTCGACAACGAGATCCCGGATGGCAACCTCTCTCGCGCGATCACACCCAAGCTGCCCGATCCGGTCGGTCTGCACGCGATCCTGACCTCGCTGGCGGTCGCATCGAGTCAGCCGGAACTGCCGACTTCACGTGATATGGAGTTGTACGAAGATGTGCAGTTCCGGTGTGTCGGCCCCACGGTTGTGCGCCCGATGAGCGAGCGCCCCGCTGCTCTTGGTTCGGGCGATGACATCGTCCTTCGCTTCGAGTCCGAACCCGAGAACACCGTCGCGTTCAGCGATGATGTGCTCAAAGCCAAGGGCAACTCATCCGCGATCGAGTACGGCTTCACCAACAAGATCCTCGCGCTCACGGGATACGACGGGCACCCCACCACCATCGATGTCGAGGACTCCGGTTCGATCATGGGCGAGTCGCTCACGATCGGGCTCGCGTCTGGTGTGGGCCAGGCGATGGGCGCGGGCGTGCTGACCGAAGCGGATACCGGCAGGAGCCTGACCTGGACCGAGCAGGCCGATGTCGTATTCCGGACAGAAAACGGCTGGATCACAGGGTCACTCGAGCAGGCGATCGCCAGCGGCTCGATCGAGCTCAAGGACTCCGACGCCACCATCAAGGCCGACTCGATCAACACGCGCTTTGCGCAGGGCGATGACACACTCCTCGAGCGCGCGGTCTTGACCGGAGCGGTTGACGCCAGAACCGCCGACGGCACACTGAGCGCTGATCGGCTTGATGTCAGGTTCGATGTCTCGACGGGCGAGTCGGTTCCCCAGACTGTCACGGCAACGGGTTCTGTCCGAGGCGAGCAGGACGACGCCATCATCACAGCGGATCTGCTTGAAGCCGACCTTGAGAATGACGAAGACGGCAAACCCAAGGTCACAATCGCACGCGCATCGGACAATGTCCGCTT
>WUAK01000286.1 GCA_009827205.1 Phycisphaeraceae bacterium
CATCCATCGGGGTGTGTCGCTGCAGATCAAGCGTTTCCCTCAGTTCCTGAAGTCCTCGCTCGAAGCCTTCCATCGCATCTTCTTTCTCTGCGATGAACCGGCATCGGCTGATGCAGGTGTTCAGCTCATCCTCGAGCGCGCTCATCGGGGCATAGCGCTGACAGACCCAGCCGTTGTTGCGGACGAGCCGCTCGACGATGAGGTTCATGTCCCTGTTGCCGCCGACTTTCCTGTGGAGCACACGAAAGATCTGGCTGAACTGAGTGCGTTTCCCCGAGAGCAGGAGTCTTGCGCAGAAGTCGTACTCCTCGGCGTAGAACCCGAACGACTCGTCGTACCCGCCCAGATCGAGGAACACGTCTCGCCGGATCGCGACGCCGCAGCCCACGAACACCTCGGGCAGCCCGCCGTCTTCTCTTCGTTCGATCGCGTCTTCGTTCTGTCCCAAGAAGATGTCTGCGCTGACCGCGGCGACATCGTGAGGGGCGCGCCTCAGCGAGACCTCGAACCCCGAATCAAGTGGCGCAGAATCGTCGTCGAGCATGACGAGCCAGTCGCACCTTTCATCGGCTGCCCTTGCGCCGTAGTTCCGCGCTGAGGCGCCGAGATTGTCGTCGAGCCGGATTGTACTGATTCGCGTGCCGCAGGGGAGCTGCTCGGGCAGTTCGACAGGCGTCGCCGAGGCGTTGTCGATGACGATGACTTCGGCGCCGCCCATGCCGATCTGGGGGCCGAGCCGGTTGATCTCGCCCAGCGTGCGCATGAGTTCTTCGTGTCTGTCCCGTGTCGGAATGATGTACCCGATCATGTCATTCGCTCCGCGTGTTGACTGTGATCAAAGACTGCCAGTGCTCACGACACACGCCTGGTCTGGAGTGCCGCGTCGACGACGTCGGCGTGTGCAAATGTCAGGTTCGCCGCGTGGAGTCGCCCGATGAGTCGGCGGATATCCGTCGCCGAGACGGGCAGGTTACCCATCCGCCCGGCCTGCACGCACGAGGCCGCGGCTCCGATGAACGCCGCCGCCTGCGCAGACGCGCCTGATGCTCTGGCGAGCGAAGCCGACGCGAGCAGCGCATCGCCGCACCCGAGCGGATCGACCGCTGCCCCCGAGAGCGCAGGCACATGCTCGGCTTTGAGCCTCGTCGCAAACGGTTCGTCCGATTCCGACTCGCCCGGGATCGGGTCGAAACTGATCAGACCCTCCGGGCCCATTGTGACAATCGCCTCTGCTGCGCCGGTTTCCTGCAAAAGGTGCCAGGCCGCGGCGGGGAGCGCCTCGTCGAACGAGCGCAGGGCGCCTCGGAGTTCCGCCTCACTCGGCGTGAGCAGGTCGAGCCCTCGCATCGAGAGCAGGTCTGCACGGCTGCCGCTGACGTCGCCTGCCGTGAAATCGCAGCGATTCTTCAGCGTCTTGCACACCCGGCGCAGCGTCTGGTTCGACATGAGCCCAAGCCCGAAGTCGGCGACGATACCAACATCATCCTCGATCCCCTCGGCGACGAGCGAGACAAACTGGTCCTGCTGAGCAGCGTCGAGGACGTAGGGCCTGACGAGGTCGACCTTCACAACTTTCTGGGTGCCGACGACGAATCGCTGCTTCTCCGGGATCGTGTTTGCCAGTCTGAGTGCACTGACTTCTACACCGTCGGCCAATAGTCGCCGCTCGATTTCTGTGCCTTCTTCGCTCTCGGGCAGCGCGGTGATCAACACGGGCCTTGCGCCCATCGCGGCGCAGTGCCTTGCGATGATCGCAGCCCCGCCGTCGTAGCACCTGGTCTCGAGGGGCCTGAGCGTCAGCATAGGGCCCTCGCCCGCGACGTCGGGCCTGTCGCAGAGCACGTAGGTATCGCGGATGGTCTCGCCCACAACAACGACGCGCTTGCCACGGAAGCTGGAGATCGCTTCACCCAGCGTGTCCTCGTCGAGCCCGGGATCACTCAGCAGGGACATGAGCCTCGAGTGAAACGGATCCATCGACTGCCCGAGCGAATCGATGAGTGCGGTCGAGCTGAAGACGATGTCGCCAGAGCTGAAGACGACACGCCCGCCGCCACGCTCGACGGCTTCGCGCTCGGTGCGAAACCTCGGGTCGTTGTTTGTTTCATACTCGCGGCCCTTGATGTACACATCCGGGCGCACGGCTTCGAGCATCTCCAGCGCGGTTGTGTTCTGATCGATGTAGACCAGATCAACGAGATCAAGCTCCGCAAGATTCTCCGCGCGAAGCTCCTCCGGGATCAGCGGACGCCCGGCGCCCTTTGCGATCTGGGCATCACCCGTGAGCGAGACGAGCAGGACGTCGCCCATCGCCTTGGCCTGCCTGAGGTGGCGGATGTGGCCCGGGTGGACGATGTCGAAGCAGCCGTGGCAGACGACGAGCGATCTGCCTTGAGCGCGCAGCCGCTGGCGCACGACGAGTAGCTCGTCAAGCGCGAGGATCTTCTGCCCGGGATGGCCCTGGCTTTCAGCCCGCTTCATCTCGACTGTCTATCGGCCCAAAACCGCGATCATCAGCAGGATTTGGCCCATCTCATCGCCCCTTGCCGATGTGGACCCAATGACCGCCCCCGCGACCGCCCCCACCACGACCATGACGCTCCGGCGGATCATCGCGATGGGCAGCGAGGGCACGCCCTGGGCGTTCGTCCCGATCGCAAGGCAAGCACTGGCACAGGCGGGATACGACCCGGAGCTCTGGTTTCTACTGGCTGCGAACCTTGCGGACCTCGGACTGGGCACATCTGCGCGCGAGCAACTCGATGCGCTCTGCGACAGGAGGCCTTCGGTCGGCCAGATGACCTCGACGCGAGACCTGCAGGCGAGGCTCGAGTCGATGCCCGACGACAGAGTCGATCCCGGTGAACTCGTCGCGAACGCAAAGCAAGCGGTCGATGCGCTCAAGGACAGAGGGATCGATCTCACAGCCAAGTTCTCGGCGTGGCAGGCCGGGCTCGATGGGACCAGCTGGTTCCGATGCAGCGACGGCAACATTGTCCGCAAGTCAGGTGCCGAGCTTTCGCACCTCTACGACCATCTTGGCGAAGCGAAGCATCTGGGTGAGACGCACATCGCGCAGGCCAGCTCGTCTGATGCGCCACTCACGATCGAGGGGGTTGACCCGCCCTGGATGTTCATCGAGATCTGCAAGAACACCCCCCGGCTCGCATCCGGGTACCAACCTGGGATCAGACTGATTCAGGCCGATGTGAACGAGTTTCTCGACGGCTGCGCGCTGGCTGACATCTCTGCATTGCTCGCAGAGGAAAGAGTCGAGCTGTTCCTCGGCGAAGAGTCGTCGCACTTGCTCAACGAAGCACTCACGCGCGACGCGGGGACTCCGATCGCGGGGCTTTACATGCCGCTTCGGACGCTCCGCACATCCATGACCCCATCAGCAGCGGATGTATTCAGAACGGCTCTCACCGAGCAGGATCAGGAACACCAGAGGCTTCTCAAGTCGAATCACCTGCGAGACGCGGCACGCGACGAAGGTTGGTGGCGCGCGCGCACAACGGCTGCGATCGATGGAAAGGCCGACCCGCTGCGTGTGCTGATCCCGGTGAGCCGGTTCACGACCGTTCTCGGGTCGATGTGCCAGGATCTCGCCGAGAGCTTGAAGTCCAAGGGGTGCGAGGTTCATGTGCTCACGGAACCGGGATCTCACCGGAAGCTGAGCGTGCTGGCGTATTCCAGAGCGATCGACGCGTTCGATCCTGACATCATCCTGGCACCGAACCACACACGACGCGATCTCGAGCGGCTCATTACAGGGAACGATTCTCC
>WUAK01000287.1 GCA_009827205.1 Phycisphaeraceae bacterium
TCACTGGACACCAAGGCCTACGAGCCCGGCGCCCTCGATTCCAAAGCCAAAGAGCTCGCAGGGCTCGCGGCTTCGATGGTCCTGAGGTGTGACGACTGCATCGCCTACCACACTATCCGCTGCAAGGAACTCGGGTGCACCAACGACGAGATATGGGAGGTCTACGAGGTCAGCCTGATCGTGGGCGGCTCGATCGTCATCCCGCACATGCGCCGAGCTGTAGCGCTGCTCGATGAACTCGATGCAACTGCAGCAGGGGATTAAGTAACTGGTCTGCAAGCTCCCTACTCGTCGAGCGAGCGAGGCGACAGAAACGCTCTTTGAGATAGCGGCTACTCGCTGCAGCTATACTTCCGCACAATGCTGACAAGGCCGCCGAACGTGGATCCAGCCTGGCGACATGTGTTGCTCGTTACTCTCGCAGCAATTGGGCTATTAGCGGGCTGCGCAAGCACTCCACCGCCGACACCGGCGAGCGATTCACTGCAAGCCGAAGTCCGAATGCTCTGCCAAGGCATGGAAGAAGCACTTCGTGAAGGCGACCTTCAACGCGTAGCTTCATTTTATGCCGATGACGGCATACTCCTCTCGCCCAGCGGCAAACGCCAAGGCGGATCTCGCCAGCTCCTCGAGCAATACTGGGCTCGATTTGACACCGCCGTGGATTGGTCGCTCACAACGCACTCTATCGAGGGCGTAGAAGGTCTGGTGATGCAGCGAGGCCGCTCCGACATCTCATTTGAGGACGACGGCGAGCGTCGAGTCGGAACGGTCGAGTTTGTGTTGATTTGGCAACGACAGCCAGACGGTTCCTTAAAGATCGCAGCCGACGGCTACTGGTGACTCAACTACTGATGTGGCCGTAAATCATCCGGACTATTCAATCCTTATCACTACTCCACCTACTCTCACTGTTCCGCTGGTATAGATACTGCAACGCCACAGCGACGGTCCGCTCTGCTACAATTTTGTGGAGCGACCATATGACCGATTCGAACACCGACAACAACGATCCAACCCAGCTCTCGTCGTATCTTGAAGAACTTCTGGAATCCGAGCTAGAGTCGTCCGGCTTTGCCGATGATTGCATACTTGAGCATAATCTGAGGGAGTTGTGTGGGGCGACGCACCCGGCTTCCGCAGATCTGGACCTCGCATCTACATGGCTTCAAAAGCAGTCCACTGAAGACATCCGCAGGATTGTCGAGCTCTTAACCATCCGGTTTCATCTTCGGAACAAGGCCGAGCAAATAACAATCGCAAGAATCAACCGGCAGCGTGAGGCACGAGCGACTGAAAGCGCTCCTCGTACGGAATCCGTTCATGATGCTGTACACCACCTTCAGCGTTCCGGCTTACCGCTTCACACACTACTCGAGGGCTTAGATTCACTCGACATTCAGCCAACCCTAACCGCTCATCCCACAGAGGCCAGACGCCGCGCGATTCTCCGCAAACAGTCGCGTATTTCTGAATTGCTGGATACTGCACAAAGCCAGCAGAGCACACGGAATGAAAGAGAGCAAAGCGAAGAGTCTCTCAAGCGAGTATTGCTGGGTATGGCAGTATCGGACGATGTCCGTTCACAGCGCCTTGATCCTCTGGACGAAGTGCGCAATGGCCTGCACTATCTCACGGGCACAATCTGGCAGACCATCCCAGCTCTATATAGAGACCTCCAATCAGCGATTGACAAGTGCTACAGCGATAAGCGTGATGAATTACCAACTCTCATCAGGTATCGCTCCTGGATCGGCGGGGACCGAGACGGCAACCCTCGCGTAACGCCGGATGTAACACAAAGTGCACTCGACATGCACAAACAAGCGGCAATTCAACTGTATCTCGATTCGATTGATTCTCTAAGGCTAGACCTCACTATATCGAATCGGAAAAGAAACGTCCCCGCACGTCTTCTGAGTGCTATCAAAGAAGATATTAACCTCGACGACAATAGTTTGCGTCACCTGAAACACGAGCCGTATCGAGTACGACTCCTTCAGATCCGAACCAAACTCAACCAACTTCAAAACGGGCATTCAGACTACTCTAGTTCAGATTTCAAATTGGATATTGAACTCATTCGAGACTCGTTACGGGAATCCGGACTTGAATCCCTTGCCAATACTGGGCCACTTCAGGAGTTGGCCATACGAATCAGCACATTCGGGTTTCATCTCGCCGCTCTAGACATCCGACAGCACAGCAAAGCTCACGCCTCGACGGTGAGCGAGCTCTTGAGACACGCTGGCGTGTGCGAGAACTATGAACAACTCACCGAGCAGGCGAAGCTCGATATCCTGAGGACTGAACTCTCATCACCACGACCGCTTATCAATCAAAGAAATTTACTGAGTGAAGATTCCCGGAATGCGCTTGACACATTCGACGTCATAACGCGTGCGATTCACAACAACAATGAAGCGATCGGGACATATATCGTTAGCATGACGCACGATGTGAGCGACATCCTCGAAGTTCTCGTACTCGCGAAAGAGTGTGGGCTATATGCCCCCCCCACGCCGACATCTGAGGGCTTGAGCTTGCTGGATATAGCCCCTCTCTTTGAGACTATCGAGGACCTGAAAGCAAGCGAGTCTTTGCTAGAACGCCTCTTTGCCGAACCCGCATACCGGAAGTACGTTGGACGGAGAAAGAACCATCAGGAGGTTATGCTCGGCTATTCGGATTCTAACAAAGACGGCGGATACTGGATGGCGAACTGGCTGCTGAACAGCGCCCAACGCAATCTCAGTCTTGTTGGTGACAGTACCGGAATAAAAATCCGACTCTTTCACGGGCGAGGCGGCACCATCGGACGCGGCGGAGGACGCGCCAACCGCGCGATTATTGCTGCACCAAAGGAGAGCCGGACAGGCAGGATCCGGTTCACAGAACAGGGCGAGGTGATCTCGTTCCGGTACGCAATGCCAGCAATCGCGCACAGGCATCTCGAGCAGATCCTGAGCGCCATGCTTGTTGCGACCTGTGGCAACGAGTCTCTGGATACACGCGAACCCGCTGAAGCCCACGAGATCATGGAACACCTCTCACAAGTCTCGATGGAATCGTATCGCTCGCTGATTGATGGACCCGAATTCTGGGACTGGTATACAACCACAACACCGGTGCACTTCATTGGCCAGATGCCGCTCGCATCCAGACCCGCGATGCGATCTGCGAGCTCATCCAGCTTCGACAATATCCGCGCAATACCCTGGGGATTCGCATGGACTCAGATCCGTGCAACCATACAGGGCTGGTACGGGGTGGGCACTGCAATTGAGAGTGCCGTGAAATCAAATCCCAACGCACTCTCATTGTTCAAGGAATGGTATGAGTCCTGGCCCTTCTTTCACGCAGTCGTGGCAAATGCAAAGCAGGAACTCGCCCGCGCAAGACTCGATATCACCGAACGCTACTCATCGGCCGC
Source organism: Phycisphaeraceae bacterium (assembly GCA_009827205.1). Classification (GTDB taxonomy): domain Bacteria; phylum Planctomycetota; class Phycisphaerae; order Phycisphaerales; family UBA1924. The sequence goes on from WUAK01000287.1 coordinate 3,434, forward strand.
AGGATTCAGCCCTGAAAACCCAGTGATAATGGGCATCCGAGACGAATATGAACGCACACGACAACTTCTCTGTGAGATCAGCGGCACCTCCTCACTGCTCGGGCACAGACCAGTGATCGAGAGGCTGATCGAGATGCGAAATCCTGATACAGATGCACTGAACCTATGCCAGATAGAACTCATGCGCAGAGCATCGGGTGACAATCACGACTCAAGTTCCGAGCATGCAATACTTGCGAGCCTGAACGGCATCGCGGCTGCAATGCAAAGCACAGGCTAACCGGGCACGAAAGCGAACGAAACCTCTCAACAAGTGAGTGCTGGTCTGGTCGTGCTGTATGGGCTTGAGCCCTAAGTGCATTTTCTCGTTCACTCTCAATGCGCGCGGCATAAAATTGGCCCGTTCTTGCTCTGTCTGGAACTCGTTGGCAGAAGCCAAA
>WUAK01000288.1 GCA_009827205.1 Phycisphaeraceae bacterium
ATTCGCCAGGGCGACACGCTTCTGCTTGAGGCGCCCCGCTCGTTTGTGACGCAGATGCGGGATTCGCGCGATTACTACCTTGTGAGCGAGGTTGCGAACTCTGCACCGGTCCGTCACGAGAAGGCGATCATGGCGATCGGGATCGTCGTGCTGATGGTTGCGCTTGCAACGATCCAGCCGACGCTTCCTATTCCGATGGTCGCGGGCGGGTACGTCAAGGTAGGGATGCTGCACGCGGCGGTGCTCGCCGCGGGACTTATGCTCGTGCTGCGTTGCTGCTACGGGTGGCAGGCGCGCAAGAGTGTTGACTGGACGGTGCTCGTCACGATCGCGGGATCATTGGGGCTCGGTCATGCGCTTGCGGTGTCGGGTGCTGCGCAACAGATTGCCGACGGCATGACGAGCCTGGCGGGTTCGAGCCCGTGGATGACGCTGGTGCTTGTATACCTGATGACAATGGTGCTCACCGAGCTCGTGACGAACAACGCTGCAGCTGTGCTGATGTTCTTCGTCGCCGAGTCTGCGTCGGCGAAGCTGGGTGTGGATTTCAAGCCCTTTGCGATTACGATCATGATGGCCGCCAGCGCGAGCTTCTCGACACCGCTCGGGTACCAGACGAATCTCATGGTGATGGCGCCTGGCGGGTACAAGTTCATGGACTACACGCGGGTGGGCGCGCCACTCAACCTGCTTTCGATGGCGATCACGGTCGGTGTGACCCCTCTCGTCTTTGGGTTCTGAATACCCGGCTCATGCATAGTCATGCCACGCTAAGCTCTGGGCCATGGAATGGCTCACCACGCAGGCTGTCATCGCGCTGTTCATGCTCACACTGCTCGAGATCGTGCTGGGCATCGACAACGTCGTTTTCATCAGCATCCTGACGGGCAAGTTGCCCGAGAAGCAGCGTCGCAAGGCGACCATCATCGGGCTGGGCGCGGCGCTCGGGATGCGGATCGTGCTGCTGATCTGTATCAAGTGGATCATGGGCCTGACGGCGACGGTCTTCGATGTCTTTGACCGGGGTATCTCGTGGAAGGACATGATCCTGATTGGGGGCGGTGCGTTCCTGATCGCCAAGGCGGTGCACGAAATACATGTCAACGTTGAGGGGCTTCACAAGGTCGGCAGCGCAAAGGTCGCGACGTTCTCTGGCGTGATCATGCAGATCGTGGTGCTCGATCTGATCTTCTCGCTCGACTCGGTGATCACCGCGGTCGGTATGGCCGACGATCTGTGGGTCATGATCACAGCTGTCGTGATCGCGATCGGAGTCATGATGGCTTTCGCAACACCGATCAGCGAGTTCGTACAGCGGCACCCGGCGATGAAGATCCTTGCTCTCGCGTTCCTCGTTCTGATCGGAGTGGCGCTCACGATCGAAGGATTCGAATCGGACATCGTCATCGGGCCCGACGGCGAGGAGCACGGCGGAGGCCATGGGTTCAAGGGCTATATCTATGCCGCGATGGGCTTTGCGCTCATCGTTGAGTTGCTGCAGCTACGGATGTCAAAGAACCGAGCCAAGCACGACCGGCTCAAGCTCGATATCGAGATCAACCAGCAGGATGCAGCCGAGAGCAAGCCCTGAGTCTTGATCAGATGCAGCCTCTTCTGGCGCCTTCGAGGAAGGCGGTGTAGTCGGTTTGGGTGACCGCGCCGTCGCCGTTCTGATCGGCTGACATGTCGCCGGCTTTGTAAGCGTCGAGCCAGAGTTCGAAATCGGTCGCGTCGGTGATGCCGTCGCCGTTCATATCGGCGCGGCAGGGTTCGATGGTGAGCAACCAGCAGGTCGCAGTCGCTTCACGTGGTGCGGTCATGCCCCCGATGAGGGCCCAGCCCTCGCCGAGCGGGACAAGGTTCCTGTGGTCCATCGTCGCGGGCCTTGGAGGTGCAGCGCGGAGGAACGCCCAGCGATCCTGGGGCGCGTTGTAGGCGAGGATTTGGTTGTGCGGTTGCGCGGGGATGGCGTTGTACCCGACGCCGTTGAGGTTGTATGGGTTGTCCGTACCTCCAGCGATCAGGATCGAACCGGCGGGTGTGGCGCCAAGCGATCCCGCGCCGCGGTAGGTCGGCTTGCCCGGATGCTCGGCTTTGCGTGTCCATGTGATGAGTGTCGGGTCGTTCGCGTCGATCTCACCCGTGTAGACCTCGTCGCTAATGGTGAACGAGCCGTTGCTGACCGAGCCGCCCGAGTAGAGCAGTGTGCTGCCCGAGATGCCGCCCGCGTGTCCGAAGAGACCGTCGAAGGGTCCTGGGATCGGCGTGCACTGCGCCCAGAGGTCAGTCTGCGTGTCGTACATCTGTACATTGGTGACGTTGTCGTTGATGGGGCCGTGCCAGCCAGAAATGAGATAGATGTACCGGTCCATGTACACCGCGGGGACGGTGTCATCGACCTCGGTCGGGACGTCGGCGAGCTGTGCGTACGTGTCGGTGTCGGGCTCGTATCGGAAGAGCCTCTTCTTGGTGATCTCGTTGCGCGCCGGCGAGTAGCCGCCGATGAGGTACACCTCGCCCGCGACGGTGACGGCGCTGGCGGCGACCTTGGCGCGACCCCTGTTGTCTTCAGGCGCGTCGGCGATCTGCTCCCACTGCCCGCCGGGCCATTCGAGCCTGTACGAGTTGAGTGTCGCGTCTGCGAGCGTGGTCGAGGGCGGGCGCATGCCCATGAAGGAGTAGACGGTCCAGGTCCCGTCGCCTTGGTCAACGCTGGTCACTGCGTTGTTGCTGATGGGGGTCGGCAGCTCGGGCAGCTGTGTCCATCGCGCATCCTGCGCACTGACGGGGGCGATGACCAAGGTCGAGATGAGCGATGAAAGGATGTGTCGCATGCGGTCATCATACAACGCCACGCCCGCAGGAAGAACGGGCGTGGCGTGAGTGTGATCCGCAGGATGCGTTTGGGTTGAGGTGTACGAATGGGTTAGCAGCCCATGTTGTACGAGTTGATCCATGCGGTGAAGTCGGTCGGGGTGTTCGAGCCGTCCTTGTTGACGTCGGCGCCGACGTTCCCCGAGTTGAACAGGTCAACCCAAGCTGTGAAGTCGGCCGGCGTGAGGGCGCCGTCGCGGTCGGCGTCGGCGGGGCAGAGCTGCCAGAGGTTGACGATCCGGCCCTCGCCGCCCACCGGGTACTGGGCCGCGGAGATGGTGCCGAGACCCGAGGCGTACTCGGCCAGCGACTGCTGGTAGGTGACGCCCAGGTTGGTGAAGCTGAGATCTTGGAGCGGGTACTCGTCGCCGCCGCGGGCGAGGAAGTCCACGATGGCAAGGCTTACGCTGGGGGCGCCCGGTGCGACAGCGCCGTTCTCGACGATGACCGTGCCGTCGTCGAGGATGATCGACTCGACGCGCGAGCCCGGGTTGACGACGGTCAGGACGTCGTTTGCATCGAACGAGTAATCGGGGGTGTCGCCGATCAGGTTGAACTCGACGGTCATGCCCGCGATCTGGGCGAACCGGCCCGTGCCCGAGCCGACGCGCCCGATCGGGGTGATTCGGCTGTAGGCGTTCTCGCAGATGAGCTTGACGCGCTCGGGGGAGACGTTCTCGAAGACCGAGAGGAAGTTGAGGAAGGGGAGCACGTCGAAGGTGTCGAGCTCGGTGAAGTCGCCCGCTGGGAGGACGTTGTTGTTGCGGATGCCGCCGCCGTTTGCGAAGGCGATGTCGACGGTTCCGAGGCCGAAGCTAGCGGCGCGCTGGTTGGCGCTGGAGAGGAATCCGTCTGCGATGAGGTTGCCGAGGTTGGTTTCGACACTGCGGATGTTGTTGGTTACGCCGTCGAGGCCGACCTCGCTGGTTGCGAG
>WUAK01000289.1 GCA_009827205.1 Phycisphaeraceae bacterium
GAATACCTTTGTTGTCGGCAGCATTATGGGTTTCGCAGTCATTCCCATTATCTTCACTATCAGTGATGATGCTCTGCAAAGTGTTCCTAACACTCTGCGTTCAGCTAGCCTGGGTGCCGGAGCTACGCAATGGCAAACCGCGGTACGCGTTGTGCTGCCGGTTGCGACCAGCGGTATCTTCAGTGCGATCATGATCGGACTCGGGCGCGCAGCAGGCGAAACCATGATTGTGCTCATGGCTACTGGTAACACACCTGTCATGGACTGGAACATATTTGGAGGTCTTCGCACTCTCTCTGCGAATATTGCCGTCGAGCTTCCTGAGGCCGATCGCGGCGGAACCCATTACCGTGTGCTCTTCCTTTGCGGAGTGGTTCTGTTTGTCATCACGTTTATCGTGAATACAACAGCTGAAATTGTTCGCCAGCACTTCCGGAAACGGAGTGCGATGCTGTGAGCAAGAAAACGAAGAACCAATCTCAGCCGATGGAGCTTCCTCCAACTCCCCTGCAAGCACGCGGTGTTGCCGCAACGTGGGTGACAGGTCTCGCTCTGGTTCTTTGCACCGTCATGATCCTGGGTCTTCTCGGGATGATAGTGATCGGTGGCGGCAAGACGTTCTGGCAAAGGCCGATCGACCGAGTTCAGCTCAAATCCGGTGAAGAACTGCTCGCGATGGAGTACCGACGCGAAGCCAGGCTCGGTGCATCGGATCGTATTCTCTACCGTGTAGGCAATAGAGACCTAGGGCAGCAACCGTTCAAGTGGATCGACGTCGATTCGATAGAGTCTATAGACGAACCTTCAGATGCGGTCCTCTTGGAACGGCAAGAGTGGGGCATCTGGATTGGGATACCCGAACGAATCTACGAAATTGCTGAGTCAGGTGAGCTCATTGAAATAGCCAGCGGTTCTGTTTCAGTTCAGGAAGAACTTGAGAATCAGCTTGGGATAGCTGCTGCTCGACGTGCCAGTGCAAATGGACTGCGTAGCGGTCCCATAGCAGACATCAATGATCGATTGGAAAGGCTTCGGCTCAGTGAACTCGAAGCGCAGCTGCGTGTCACAGGCAACAGTCGGCCGAATCATCTCGGGTGGGTGCTCTGGTGGGCAGTTGTCGCTGCTCTCATAATCGCAATCCTCGGTGCTGTCCGTATAGGTCATCCCCTAGCGAAAAGATCACTGGTCATCATCAGTATGCTTGCTGTACTAGTGGCGTATGCCGAAAGGCCGTGGGCGGGCCAACCGTGGACTCAGGAGCAGTTTGAATCATACAAAGCACAGATAGATGACAAGCGTGCCCTTCTCACAGCTCAGTTTCGTGAGCTAAGCAATAAGTTGACGGCGCTCGAGCAGGATGATGCTCGGTTCCGGATCGAAGTCCGTGATATTTCTACAGGTCAGTTCGCTCCGATTTCGCGGAGTCAGATGAACGAGCCAATGAAAGTGTCGCAGATTCTGCGTGTCGTCCCGGCAAACGAGATCGGGTTTGTTGGAAAGATCAAACTCTATCTTTCGCGATGGTGGAACTTTCTGACGGAGGACCCGAGAGAGGCGAACACCGAGGGCGGTGTGTTTCCTGTTATCGTTGGCACGCTATTAGTAACGCTCATGCTCACAATTGCTGTTGTCCCGCTGGGAGTGCTTGCCGCACTCTATATGCGTGAATACGCGAAGCAGGGGGTTATGATCAGTGTCCTACGCGTAGCGATCAACAACCTCGCGGGCGTGCCGAGCATCGTGTACGGCGTGTTCGGGCTCGGTTTCTTCTGTTACGGGATTGGCGGTGTTATTGACGGCGGAACCGACCCTTCACTCGTTCTGAAAGTGGGGCAGTGGTGGGTATTAGTGCTCGTGATCGCTGCGATGCTGTTCTTCGTTCTCACGCTGACTGGCCAAGAGAAACAAAGCAAGAAGAGCCTGCTCATCTTTGGGCTCTGGTCAGGCGTGGCACTGTTGTCGGTGATCGCTGTATTTTCGACACCGTACTTCGAAGGATTCTTCCAGGCCAAGTTGCTGGATGGATCGCCAACATTTGGGACATCCGGGCTGCTCTGGGCCTCACTGACTCTGGCACTGCTGACATTACCTGTGGTGATCGTTTCCGCCGAGGAAGCCATCGCAGCGGTGCCGGCATCACTCCGAGAAGGCAGCTACGGCTGCGGCGCTTCGAAATGGCAGACTATCCAGCGGGTGGTGCTCCCCGGTGCTATGCCGGGCATCATGACCGGCGCGATCCTTGCAATGGCTAGAGGGGCGGGAGAGGTAGCTCCGCTCATGATCGTCGGTGCTGTGAAGCTTGCACCCGAGCTGCCCTTTGAAGACAGATTCCCGTTCATTTTCGCGGATCGAAGCTTCATGCACCTCGGATTCCATATATTCGATCTAGGATTTAAGAGTCCTGATTCAGAGGCGGCCCGGGGTTATGTCTGGACAACCACCTTGCTCCTCGTCACTCTGGTGGTGATGATGAACTTGATCGCCATCCGTATCCGCTCGAAACTCAAGGCCAGGTTCGTATCGGGGCAGTTCTAGTGACAACCATGACAACCAACGCGACATCTTCAACCGTTAGGACCGTCCAGAATGCAGTGGATACCGGTACTGCATTCGATACCGAGACACATAGTGATATTGCCGATCACGAGTCGGTTCTCGATATCTCGAAGTTCTCACTTTGGTATGGGCAGGCAAGGGCGCTTTACGACATTTCGATGAGTGTGCCAAGAGGAAAGGTAACGTCGCTCATCGGCCCCAGCGGCTGCGGAAAGTCAACACTTCTGCGTTCTGTCAATCGACTGAACGATCTTGTTCCAATCGTTCGCACTGAAGGCGAGATGATGCTTAATAATCGGTCGATCTACGATCCGATTGTTGATGTCATCTCTCTGCGCAAGCGTGTGGGAATGGTTTTCCAGAAATCGAATCCGTTTCCTATGTCGATATTCGAGAACGTGGTCTACCCGCTTCGGATCGCGGGCGAACGAAAGAAGTCTGTTCTCAGAGATACCTGTGAGCGAGCTCTCAGGTCAGCCGCGATATGGGATGAGGTGAAAGACCGGCTGAATGAGTCTGCCTTGGGATTATCTGGCGGCCAGCAGCAGAGGCTCTGCATCGCGCGAGCAGTAGCGGTAGAGCCTGAGGTGCTTCTGATGGATGAGCCTTGTTCGGCGCTGGACCCGATCGCAACCGCAAAGATCGAAGAGCTCATCCACGACATCGCGGGCCGGTACACCGTCCTTATCGTGACCCACAACATGCAGCAGGCCTCCCGAGTGAGTGATTTCACCGCGTTTATGTACCTCGGCCGACTCGTTGAGTACGGCACGACCAGCCAGATCTTCCAGACCCCCAATCTCTCAGAGACCGAGCAGTACGTCACGGGCCGATTCGGCTGAGCTCCCGACCCCGGTAACTCAAAAGCGGACTTCGCTTACTGAGGCGATTTCTTATCGGATTCGTATGGACCTGACCGGGCAAACCGCCGACCCTATGGCATAGGATCAGGGACGGTGCCATCCATGCCGGCGCTGGGGCTGGGTTGGCCGGAGTAGTCAGCGTACGACGACGAGATTGCCATGAGCAGCGGGCCTAAGGCTCAACGTCCGAGCGTCAACGGCTGGAATGCCGAGTACCTCGATTCTCAGTACGAAGCCTATCGGCTAGACCCGGATTCCGTCCCTGCAGACGTGAGGGCATTCTTCCAGGGCTATGAGCTTGCCCAGGACGGTCAGGTCAGGGTCTCTACGGGCTCTGGCGGGACTGACAACCTTGAGAATCTGCTCACCGGATATAGGGGGCGTGGGCACTTAGGTGCTGCTCTCGATCCACACGGAAGACCGCGG
>WUAK01000290.1 GCA_009827205.1 Phycisphaeraceae bacterium
GGCTATGGGGAACCGCATGACCTACCAGAGGCTGCTCATGATACAGAAACCGCGCCGGACTCTCGCGATGCTGATTTCGCTCTCGGGGATCGTAGGATGCACTCTGGCAGTGAATGCGTGCGGTTCCCGGGCTGTCGCGGTTTATGACACGTATTCAGTCGTGGGCGTCCCTATGGAGGCCCGCGAAAGCGGGCTTATGGTCGGTGAACTCAGAACAGAGGGTTCAATAGCAGCAGCAAGCGTCTGGACGCAGACTGCTCGGAGCGACCGATTCCTCCGATTCACATCCGAGCGCAGCGAGCCTGAATCAGTGCTCCGCTCCATCACACCAGAGTCGGATGGCACGCTGACCATCCAGCTGGCAACAGAAGTGCAGTCTGTCGTCTCAGGGAGAACCCAGCTCGAGCTTGGTGAAGCAGGAGACATCTTGATTGTTTCGAATCTTTCGAACAAGGTCGAGAGCGACTTTGACCCGCGAGCAGTCTTTCTTCCGGAAACACTTCTTGCTGGCGATTCGGTGGATAGAGAGATCGAGGTGCAATCAACCGGCCCGATGTTTGGCTCGGGGAGCGGCAAGGGAACATCGATCGTGCGTGGGATCGGCATTCAGACAATCGAAACACCCGCTGGTGTGTTTGATGCCTTTGTCATCGAATCAGAGCTTAAGTTTGCGGTCGGCCCCGCGAGGATCGCGCTCACTCAGCGGGCCTGGATCGATCAGGGTGATAAACGGGCGGGGATGGTCGCCGAGGAAGGCAAGGAATCCATCAAGGTCTTCGGTATCAGTGTTCACAGCGAGAGCCGTGTTAGTGTGCTGGATGAGTCACGTGTGAGCGGCGGCTGAGCACCTCACGGAACTCATCCAGTTCCTTCAACGCGAGCGGGAACCAAGGTGTGAAGTTCTCAGGAGTTTCTTCGAGCTCTTGCGCGAGGTCTTCCATTGTTATCCAGCGCCACCCCTCGGCTTCTTCTGGATTGAGAGACGGTTCCTGTGATGTCCTACCGACGAAGACGTGATCAAGCTCGTGCTCCGTGAGACCCGAGTCGGAATCCGTTGCCTTGTATATGAACGAGCCTCTGCACTCGACCGAGAGATCGAGACCCATCTCTTCCTGCAGACGACGCACCGCACCCATTTCAGGCTTCTCTGCGGGTCTGGGGTGGCTGCAGCAGGTATTCGTCCAGAGCCCACCGAAGTGGTACTTGCCTTCAGCGCGCTTCTGCAGCATCAACCTGCCTTTGTCATCAAGCACAAACACCGAGAAAGCACGATGCAGTGTCCCGCCGTTCAGATGCGCGGCTTGTTTTTCCATTGTGCCGAGTTCTTGATCGTTCTCATCGACAAGGACTACAAGCTCATCGGGGGTATGCTCGGACATGGTCCGTCCTTTCCAAGACCTGCCCGCGCTGCGGTGCAGTGCAAATGAATGCCACTGGATTATTGTGAGCAAGAGTATCGACACCGGATGCAGCAGTGCTAGTGCTACGGAATGCTTAAATCTATTGATGAGCAAGGTTCTCTGGGCGATCTGTAGGAGGATTGCCACCGCTGCTAGCGTCAATCCTGAACCGGTGTGCCCTGTGAGTAGCAGCACCGGGAAGACAATCCATGGTGCCACGTGAACCGTCAGATGCAGCGCAGTCAGGAAGATAAGAAGTCCTATCGAACCGAGTCCCTCGTACCCGTTCTTTGCGAATCCACTCCAGGTCTGTGCGAACCCCGCGTACATACGGACACGGCAAAGCGATGTGCCGTCAAAGAGATCTGTCTTGTGCCCCGCCTTTCGGAAGAGTCTGGGCAGCTTGACGCCGTCATGCATGGAGTCCCTGATCTCGGCGTGGCCGCCTGAATCGAAGTAGGCATCGCGCCTCACCAAGATGAACTGGCCGCACGCAGCACTCGCGGAGGGTGAGAGCGATCTGCGCATACTCCAAAAGGGCAGGTACCCAATCAGCAGGTAGAAGATCATCGGGACGACCAGAGCTTCGCCGAGCGTGGAGGTGATCTGTCGCGGAAACGTGGAAACAAGCCCGGCCCTAGACTTATGTGCGAACGCGAGCGCTCGACCGATCGCATCGGGCTCGAGCCTCACGTCGGCATCGATGTTCAATATCCAGTCTCCGTCAGCAGACTGGGCGAGGCGGTGGCACGCGTGCTGCTTTCCTACCCAACCCGGAGGAAGCTGAACCGAGGGAACGATCCGAACCCTGTCATCATCACTTTGCAGTGAACGCAGAATCTCACCCGTGCGATCTGTAGACTCATCGTCGTACACAAGGACTTCGAGTTGTTGGTGATTTGAGTTGAGCACGGATCGAACCGCGTGTTCGATATTGCGTTCTTCATCCCTGCACGGGATGCACACACTCACCAAGGCATCATCAAGCGGATCCGCCTTGGGCGGCTTTGAGTACGCCCTTAGGTTGAGTACAGTCACGATGAGCGTAGCGAAGGAGATCGCAGCGCAGGCCGCAAGATACCAGTCAAGCGCTGTCATGCCCGGGCTCCCCGCTCAGCAGGCGTGACATCGGCGCGTCGGCCTCGCAATCGCTGCCAGAGATCGAACAAGGGATTGACCTGGGCACCCGATCGATCGAGCATGGTTGAGAAGGCGGTCTCTTCACGAGCTATCACGAGGTCAGCAAGATCATCAGCGCCGGTCTGCATTGCGCTGCGAATGGCGCGTGTCCACGAGGCTGTGGATAATCGCATCGGCGCCTCGCACTCTCGGATCAGGATATGGGCTTCTGGACGTTTGTCGTGCCAGAACGAGAACTCGCTAAGCAGAACCAACACACGTGCGTTGTCTAGAGTTGAAGCTATAGCCCCTACACCGGGACGAACCACGATTGGCTTGCGGACATCCGTGAAAGCACCCTGAGGTGTGATGAAAAACGCGGTCCTTCGGTGTTCATCGCATTGAGCACGCACGTATGCGACCATCTCACGCAACGCGTTGCGATGATCTGGATCGATTCCGAACAGCCCTAACTTGCGCATGAACTTGAAGCGGTCGTACATCTTCATCTCAATCGGCGAGAGTGAAGGACGATCCGGGAAATAGGTGTGCCTGATCACAACGCCGACGATCGGGTCCCACCAACTTGGATGATTCATCGCGATGACAAGCGGCCCTTCATGTTGCACGGCTTCTTGGAGCACTCCGAAACCGGCTTTCTCGATGCGGACTGACGCAAACTTCTTGCGCATCAAACGGCAAGAGTAGCCGCCGAAGAATTTCGTGAAGCGAGGCGAGAATGATGCTGGAGAGAGCGTGGTTGTCATGCGAATGCGGCGTGAGCCTGGGCAACCTCATCAGGTTGAGGCTCAGCGCTTGTAGCTCCAAGATCGACCTCGGGTAACCCGAGGAATGCGGCTGTGGACTTGGCAGCAGTCACGCCGCTCATTAGCACCATAGGGACGCCTGGCCCGGGGTTTGAGCTTCCGCCGGCGAGGAACAAGCCGGGCACCTTTGAAGTGTTGCGTGGCTTGAAGCCACCCGCGAGTCTGCCGTGCGAAGCGAGGCCGTAGATCGCGCCCCCCTCGGCGTTGTACATGTGCTCGATACCAGTGGGTGTTAGCGAACGCTCGACGACGATGTGCTTCTCGATGTCAGCCATGCCGAAGCGGGCAAGCTTCTGCATGATCACTGGGCGATACTGCTCGAGCATCCCACCGGGTTCGTTCCATTCCTGCCCGGGCCGGAGGTACGGCGTGTGGATGAGAATATAAAGCGCTTCGCCCCCGGGGGGTGCCTGGTCAGGGTCGGAGCGTGACGGAGCTGCGATGTAGAGCGTTGGATCCCTG
>WUAK01000030.1 GCA_009827205.1 Phycisphaeraceae bacterium
CCACGGCGATACATCTGGGGTCTGGTTCTTCAGCCTCGACGCGGAGCGCCTGCTCCCTGTGCTGGGCGGGCGCTGGCTCTGGTCGCTCAATTATGTCCGCTCCCGCTTCACGGTCACCGAGGGCGAGCGCACCGATTACGCGCTCACGAGGCGCCCGTCGCGCCGTTGGCCAGAGGGATCAACGCGCATCGTCTGGACGCGGGGTGACGCGCTGCCCACATCCGAGCCCGGATCGCTCGAGCACTTCCTGACCGAGCGCTACTACCTCTACACCAAGAGACGGGGCAGGATCATGTCGGGGCTCATCGATCACGAGTCATGGCCTCTGCGGAAGGCCACGCTCAACGAACTCGACGATTCGCTCGTCGCCGCTGCTGGCATCGAGGTGGAGGGCGAGCCGCTCGTGATGATGAGCGATTCGATCGAAGTGCTCGGTTACAAGCTGAGCACGTAGCGATTATGTCTCGAGCCTTGCGACGCGAACAACGGTGTCCACACCGTACGGGAACCCGGTGGTGTGGAGCGTGACTGAGCCGTCATCGTGCCTCTCGAGTTTGAGACGTTCGTTGTTGTCGAGCCAGCGGGCGCTCGTGAACCGCGCGGGCACACCCGTGAACGTTCTCGCCCCCGCGCCGCGCGGGCCTTCATCCGGCCATCGGTTTGCCGTGGGTGTGATCGAGTGGACGAACAATTCGACGATCTCGTCATCGGTCTGCGCGCCAACTGTCAAGCCAAAGTCTCTGCCCTGACCTCTGACACCCGTCGGTTTCCCATCGTAGATCGTGCACGCTTCGCCCCCGTGCAGCCTGATCCATTCGCCAACTTTCGCCAGCGCCGCCTTCTCGTAGTCGGGTAGCGCGCCCGACGCCTCGGGCCCGATGTTCATCAGCAGGTTGGCGCCCGCGCCCCGGCACGCGCACAGCAGCTCGATCACGTGCGCCGGCGAGTACATGTTGAAGTCTTTCGCCCCTATCCCCCAGTGGCGGTTGAAGGTTCGGCACATCTCGCCAGCGACGTGCTTGGGCCAGCCCCGCCTGTCCAGAGGTTCGGGCTCAGACTGCTCAAACGTTGTCGCATCGATTTCGGGGTGCCCGACCGCTCCTTCATTACCGATCCCGACGTTGTTGATGATCATCGCCTCGGGCTGGTGCTTTCGGATGACGCCGTACAGCTCGGTCTCTTTCCAGTCGGCATCGGGTTTCGACCAGTTGCCGTCGAACCAGAACCCGCCGATCTCGCCGTACTGCATGCAGAGCAACTCGACCGAGTCCCGCAGGTACGCCAGGTACGCCTCGAAGTCGCTTTCGAACCTCTCATCTGTCCAGTCGAGTGTGGTGCAGTACAGCATTGGCAAAATGCCTTCTTCTCTGGAGCCCTCACAGAAGTCCAGCACGAGATCACGCCTGGCTGCGGAGTTCGTCACGTCGAACGAGGACAGCCCGCGCGTGTCGTAGAGACTGAACCCGTCGTGATGCCTGGACGTCAGCGTCGCGTAGCGCATCCCGGTCTGGCGGGCCGCTCGCGCGATGGCTCTGCCGTTGAACGCATCTGCGGTGAATGTCTTAGCGAGCTTCGCGTACTCATCGTTCGGGATCGCGTAATTGAGCTTCGCCCACTCGCCCTTGCCCAGCTGCGAATACAAGCCCCAGTGCAGGAACATCCCGAACGCGAGCGTCTCGAACCTCGCAACGCGCGGCTCGGGCACGGGCAAGTCGCCCTCGCCCTCAGGCTGATCCGCAAGCACAATCTGCCAGGGGCTCGAAACAGCCAACCCAGATGCGCCCAACGCACCGATCTTGAGCAGTTCTCGTCTGTTCATTGCGTGCCTCCGTGCTCAGCGTACACGGAGGAGTTGACGCACACTCAGCAGTTCATCATCGTCTGCGACGCACAAGACCAAGACCGGCGACGCCTATCAGCGCCATACCCGAGGGCGCGGGAACGATCGAGAAGCTGTAATCGATGTCACCTCGGCTTCCAACGAATGTGTGCAATACATACTCACCCGGCATTAGGACGCCTGAGTATTCCTGCTCGAAGAACATCTGCCCGCCCGCAGTAAACACAACACCAAGAGGCCCAACTAGGGAGAGGGAGCTTGAGCCGCCATCGTTGTCAAAGAAGCCCGATGCGCTCAGCTCAATAAATGCGGGACTGCTTACCGTTATGTCGATGGTCGTCCGAGACCAAACACCAAATGTATTCGGCTTGACGGTAAACGACTCGTCTGCCGAGTTTGAACCGCTCCCTGTAAACCTGCCACTCGGCGAGACATGGCCGCTCAGACTTACGTCTGCTGTTGCCATGTTGAACGCGTCGCCCCCTTCTGCAGTTCTTGCATAAGGCAACAAATCGAGAGTTCCCATTTCAACAAACGACTCATTACCCAGCGAATCACCCGTATTCGCATCTCTTAAATCAGGTACTTGCGTCTGGAATTGGAGGAACACTCTGCTTACCTGTGCAGCCACAGGTTGAGCAAATCCAGCGAGAGCGAGCATACAAACGAAGCCTTTGGTATTCATATGAGTCTCACAACTACGGAATCTTCCAGCAAACGTAAATTACAGAAGATCCAATCATGAAACAAGGACTTGTACGTTGATTTACGTGATCTACACGCCCCGGTCGCTGGAACCGAGGTTGTCCAGCTCGTCGCCGTAGCGTTCACGGAGAGGCTCGACGACTTCCTTCAGGAAGCGCTCGGTCTGCTCGACGCTCCTGCCCACGTATTTCATCGGATCGAGGAGCTGGTCCTCGGTGAGCAAGTGATGCACGCTCTCGAACGCGGGGTCCGCGCGCAGCCTGTCGATCAGGTCGTTCTCGAGGCCCTCCTGCTTCACGCGGTAGCCCGCTTCCTGCGCGTGCACGCGGATCTTCTCGTGCAGGTCCTGCCGGTCGCCGCCCGCCTTGACGGCTTCCATCATGATGTTCTCAGTCGCAAGAAACGGCAGCTCGGCCATCAGGTTCTTGCGCACCATCGCCTCGTTCACGACGAGCCCCGACGCGACCTGGTGCATCAGGTCCAGCGCGCCGTCGAGCGCCAGAAACGCCTCGGGCAGCGAGAGACGCCGGTTCGAGGAGTCGTCCAGCGTGCGCTCAAGCCACTGAGTCGCGGCGGTGTCGTACGCGTTGCCCACGAGATTCATGACAAACCGGGTCAGCCCGCAGATCCGCTCGCACTTCATCGGGTTGCGCTTGTAGGGCATCGCCGACGAGCCGATCTGATTCTTGCCGAACGGCTCGTCGATTTCTTTGCGGTTGGAGAGCAGGCGGATGTCGGTGGCTATTTTGTGGAGGACAGAGGCGATCGTAGAGAGATTTGAGAGAATAACAGTATCAACTGCGCGCGGGTAGGTTTGCCCCGTCAACATGTACACTTCATCGTAATCGATGACATCAAACTTGTTTCGAAACTCTCTTTCAAGAGCATCGACCTTTGCTGCATCACCATTCATAAGATTAAGGAATGAAGCCTGTGTTCCTGTTGCCCCTCGCAATCCTCTCAAGAAAATTCTGTAACCCGTGAGCTCATCAACTAGGCCCAAAGACATGTCAACCTCGTATGCGTATCCCGCAAGGCGCCTACCAACAGTGACGGGTTGGGCAGTTTGATAGTGTGTAAATCCAAGACACGGAACATCTTTGTATTTCTCAGCTTCGGATCCAAGTGACAAAAGAAGTCGGACCAGCTTTTTGCCAATCAATCCAACGCCATAGCTCAGAATTATAAGATCCGCATTACAAACTACATCCTGGCTCGTCATCCCAAGATGGATGATGGGCCGCGCTTTGGGACATTTGTCCCCCCACGCGTGCACGTGCGCCATCACATCGTGCCGAAGCTCGGCTTCGTACTTCGCGGCGAGCTCCAGATCCTCGTCGGTGACTTCCTGGGTCGCCCGGAGCTCATCGATCTGCTCCATTGACACGAGGGGCTTGTCCCAGTCCTTGGTCACCTCGTGCTGCGCCTCGGCGACGGCGAGCCAGATCTTCCGCCACGTCTGGAACTTGTGCCTAGGCGACCAGATCCGGCACATCTCCGGGCTGGCGTTGCGGGCAGCGAGGGGGCTCGTGTACGTGTCGTTTGGGCTCTTGGTCGTCATGAAACACGATAGGTCGCGTTTGGAGCATCAAAACGCGGCTCAGATGAAACTGATTCGACCCGAACCAGAAGAACCCCCTACCGGCGCCAATACTGCGCCAACACACCAACACACAGACAAGGGGAGTTCGCACAATGTCCAACCAGAGAATCAAGCTCACACTCGCGATGGCAGCCGCGCTGCTGGCGGGTCACTCGGCATCGCAGGCCTCGGCAACCGGAGCAGCCGCGGGCGCGACCGTCGCGACCGAACTGCCCGATGGGTTCGAGGTCCTCGAGAGGCACGTCGAGGCCATCGGCGGCGAGAAAGCCTGGAAGAACATCGAAGGCGTGCGGATGGAAGGCACATTCGATATGCCCAGCTTCGGGCTGACAGGCTCGGTGCTCATCAACATGCAGGCGCCCAACAAGCGAGCAATGCTCATCGACGTCGAGGGCATGGGTGAGATCAAGCAGGGCACCAACGGCGTAGTCGCTTGGAACACGCAGATGCCCGGCACACCCCCGACCATCCTCGAGGGCGAGGACGCCGAGGACGAGATCAAGGAAGCCGACTTCTACGGCGATATCTACCCACGCAAGAAATACGCCTCGGCAGAAACCGTCGGCACATTCAAGCTCGACGACAAGGACGTGTACAAGGTCAAGCTCGAGACCACCGACGGGGATCACCTCGAAGCGATGTTCGATATCGAGACAGGCCTCCTGCTTCGACAGTCATTCAAGGCATCCGAGGATGATGCCTCGTTCAGCACCGAGACGCTCTTCAAGTCGTACAAAGACCTCGGTGACGGTGTCAAGATGGCCAGCGTGCTCGAGATCGTCTCGCCGCAATTCACGCAGACCATCACCATGACCGAGATCGAACTTGACCCCGAATTCGAACCGACAACATTCGACCCCCCCGGCGCGCTCTAAACCACATTCAGTCCGATCCGCGTTTATAAATCAGTGATTCATGTACAATGGGCCAGGACGGCCCATTTTTCGTTTGTTCTATTCTGAAAGGAACCTTGCATGGCCCCGTTCACGGCAACCCTCGCTGTTGTGCTTGTTGGTTTCTCGGCTGTGCATGAAACCAGCTCGGATGTACCAGATTCTGCGAACGCGTACGTGCAAACTCTCCCCGATGGATTCGAGATCCTCGATCGATGCGTCGAAGCGATCGGGGGCGAGGAGGCGTACCGCAGACACAAGAGCGAGATCATGTCGGGCACCGTGAGCATTCCTGCCATGGGTATTGACGGCACGATCGTCGTCCGCCGACAGGCATCGACCAAGACACTTGTCACGATCGAACTGGCTGGTCTGGGCGAGGTCACGCAGGGCACCAACGGCGAGGTCGCCTGGTCCTCGGAAGCGGGCCAACCCGCCAAACTCCTCTCGGGACCTCAGGCCGAGAGCCTGATCAACGAAGCGAACTTCTACGGCCCCGTCGAACCCAGAAAGACATACACCTCGGCCAAACTCGTCGAGACCATCGAGTTTGAAGGCATCGAGTGCTACAAGCTCGAACTCGTCACCAGCTGGGGCGACCACCAGGTCGGCCTCTTCGAGGTCGAATCCGGACTGCACCGGAAGACCTCGACGAGGGCTTCTGAAGGCTCGGATGTCTTCACCACCCACACCACGTACAGCGATTACCGAGAGGTTGACGGCGTCAAACGACCGCACAAGCTCGTTGTCAACGCGATGGGGATCGAGCAGGTCATCGAGTTCAACGAAATCGAGCTCGGCGCAAAGATCGACAAGACACTCTTCACTCCGCCCAGCAGATAACGCACTCTCATACGATCACACATGCCCGAGCACGCATACAACATCTCGATGACCTGGACCGGGAACCAGGGAACCGGCACATCGGACTACGACGCGTACGAGCGATCGCATGAGTTCCGCGCAGAGGGGAAACCAGCCATCCTGGGCTCGTCGGCGCCCGAGTATCGGGGCGACTCGTCGAAGTACAACCCAGAAGAGCTGCTGCTCGCATCGGTGAGCTCGTGCCACATGCTGTGGTATCTCCACTTGTGCGCACAGGCCGGCGTCATCGTGAAGTCGTACAGCGACGCTGCGTCGTGCGAGCTCAAGCTCTACCCCAACGGGTCGGGCGAAATCAGCCGTATCGAGCTCAAGCCGGAAGTCACGATCGATGAACGATCAGACAAACGGCTAGCGAGGTCGCTGCATCACGATGCGGGCCGGATGTGTTTCATCGCGCGATCACTGAAGTGTAATGTCGAGCATCTCCCGGAAATCAGAACCGAGGGCTAGCCGCCCACGGACAGGTGGTACGATCGACGCGTGACCGAGCCAACGGGACATCCAAACGGCGAGTACGAGGGCCCGAGCGACGGGGAGTTGCTCGCGCGTATCCGCGATGCCCAGTCGCCCGCCGAGAAGCGCGACGCGTGGGAGCCCCTGCTCGTCCGATATCAGCCGCTCATCCACGGCTTGTGCCGACAGATGCTCGGCCCCCGCGGCGCGATCGAAGACGCGTGCCAGGACGCCCTCGTCCGCGTCATGAGAGGGATCGATTCCTTTGACGGCAAGGCGAAGCTCTCCACATGGATCTACCGCGTCACGATGAACTCCTGCTTATCCAGACTCCGCAAGGACACCCGCAGGAAGGCCCGGATGGTCTCTGGGGACGCCCCTACTGGCTCCAAACAGGGCTCTGATGGGTCCACGACCCTGCTGGCTGATTTGTTACCTCAGTACCGGGAACCGATTGGATCCTCCCGCGTCGAAAGAGAGGACCAGAGGGATCTCGTGATCGAGGCCCTCGGGCGCCTGGACCCGGATCTGAGGAGTGTTCTGCTTCTCCGGGATGCCCAGGGACTGGATTACGCCCAGATCGCCGAGCTTCTCGAGGTCCGGGTGGGAACGATCAAGAGCCGGATTTTCCGGGCCAGACTTGCCCTTCGGCAGGTCGTCGAGAGTGTGAGAGCAGAGCGGCTCGGGCCGAACGAATTGGCCGGGCAGGACGAGGACTGAGGCGAACGGTTTGGAGACCGACTGCAGACCATGAGAGACCGCGACCGGGACATCTTCATCGCACTGATCGACGCCGGGCTCGACGAGTCCGCGGTGCTGTCGTTCATCGAGGGTGACTCGTCGTCCGCCGCGGGAGTGATCGAGGCGCTGGGTAAAGACGCCGCGCTCGCCGAGCTCATCTGGCAGCTCCGCGCCGACCGCGACGCGATCCGCGACGATGCCGAGGAACGGCCGATGCCCGCCGCGACACAGGCGATGGTGTCAGCTGTCCTTGACCGGGAGATAAACGACGAGCTCGACGCGGGTGACTTCAAGCGGATCGAAGAGACCGGGGACGCGAGCCAAGAGATTGTCAAACCAAGGCACAAGCAGGCCAAGCCCAGGCGCCCGCGCCGGCACCGTTCGCTTCGCCTGCCAGCGCGGACACCCCGGATCGTTGGCTCGCTCGGTGTCGCGGCAATCGTCGTGATGCTCCTGAGCGTCGCGCTGCCCAATATCAACCTGAGTTCATTCGAGACCGCCCAGCCAACCACACCGCTTGCGCAGGACAACACCTCAGACGATGTACGCAATACATCGCCAGATCCGACGAACCCAGCCTCGTCCAACGCCGGCGAGTCGCTCGCGGACAATTCTGCCGACCGGGCTCGCTCGACGTTCATGCATGATCGCGCACCGATCGTTGTCGATTCTGCAGATCAGGCACTCGCGCTGGCACGAGAGGGCAGGCTCATCGTCAGGCTGACGAGCGTCCGCAACTCAACGACTGCGGATCTGAACAACGATCTCACGACCGGCAGCGACCTGATGCGGTTTGCATCCGTCGACGGTCGAGCACAGGACGCTGAGGCGCTCGCGCTAGATCAATCGCTGCCGAGGTTCGAAGAGCCGATCATCGCTGCGGAGATCGACTCCGCTCCGAATCAGCCGAGGCTCGAAGCCGAACGGAATCGAGTCGGCTCCTACATGCTGCGTGTCCAGCCCACCGAGCGTGCGTTCACGATGCTGCTCGCCAAACTCCGGTCATACCCGGGCGTGTCCGTCGAATTGATCGGAGCACCGAAAGCGGTCACCACGCCTGGATCTGCAGCGGATCTCGCTGACCTCGCGAGCAGCCCAACCGACTGGCAGGCACGGATCACCGTGCCCGTCGTGGTCGACTCCATCAGATAAACCAGGTGCCGCTCTTTTCCAGCGTCAGTTGGCGACGATATTGACCAGCCGGCCCGGCACAACGATCACCTTGCGCACGGTCTTACCCCCGATCAGCCCCGCGATCGTCTCGTCGGCGAGCGCGATTTCCTTCAGCTGATCTTCCGTGGCGTCGGCGGGCACGCTCACACGGGCCTTCACCTTGCCCAAGACCTGCAGCGCGATCTCAACCTCGTCATCGACAAGCATCGCCTCGTCGTAGCTTGGCCAGTCCGACTGCGCGACAGACTCGTGGTAGCCGAGCTTGTGCCAGATCTCCTCGGCGATGTGCGGCGCAAACGGCGCGAGCACCCGGATGAACCTATCAGCCTGGTCGTGCGTGACACCCGGTTTCAGCGCGACGTTTACAAACTCGATCATCGAAGCGATCGCCGTGTTGAGCGACAGCTTCTCGATATCCTCGCCCACTTTCGCGATGGTCCGGTGCAGCTGCTTCTCAACGGCGCTGTCGGCGGCCTGCGCGAGCGAGAGCTCGCCCGTTTCCTCGTTGACGCACAGACGCCACGCACGCTGGAGGAAGCGGTAGAGACCGACCGTGTCGTCGGTGTTCCAGGGCTTGCTCGCCTCGAGCGGGCCCATGTACATCTCGTAGAGCCTGAACGTGTCGGCCCCGAACTCCTCAATGATGTCGTCGGGGTTGATGACATTCTTCAGGCTCTTGGACATCTTCGCGATCGTCGGGAAGACCTCCTCGCCTGTCGGGGTGTACACGTACGAATCGTCGTTGCGCCTTTCAACCTCATCGATCGGGACGAGGCTCTTGTCCTTGCGCTGGTACGCGTGGCTGGTGATGAGCCCCTGGTGGAAGAGCTTGCGGTATGGCTCACAGCTCTTTAAGTGACCCAGATCGTGCAGGATCATGTGCCAGAATCGCGCGTAGAGCAGGTGCAAGACAGCGTGCTCGGCGCCGCCGATGTACAGGTCCACCCCGCCCTCGCCCAGCCAGTAGCTGTCGGCTTCGGCGCCCACGAACTCGTTGTCGTTCTTTGGGTCCAGGTAGCGTATGTGGTACCAGCACGAGCCCGCCCAGCCCGGCATCGTGTTGGCTTCGCGCACAACCTGAGAGTCTGCGTCCAGCGTTTCCACGCCCGCTTCGCCGGCGGTCGTGCTCATCCAGTCCGTGACCTTCCCCAGCAGCGGCTGCGGGTCTTCGCTCTCGGCGGGCTTGTAGTCCTCAAGCTCGGGCAGCAGCACCGGCAGCGCCCCCTCACCCACCGAGTGGTGGTTGCCCTCGGCATCAAAGACGATCGGGAAGGGCTCACCCCAGTAGCGCTGCCTGCTGAACAGCCAGTCTCGCAACCGGAAGTTCACCTTCTTGCGCCCGATGCCTGTCTTCTCGAGCCACGCGATGAGCGAGCTCTTCGCCTCGGCCTGCTCGAGATCGTTCAGGGTGACATCGTCGTTGTCGGAATTGGCCGCGTACCCCGCGCCCGCGTACGACGCGCCGGTGTGCTGGTAGTACCTCGCCTCGCGGAAGATTCCTTGAAGCTCGGCGAAGTCCGCGACGCCCAGATCCTCGAGCGATGCCTCATACTCGCGTTGGATCGTGCCGCGCGCGTTCTCGCCGAACACGGGCCCTGTGTCCTGCTCACGCCTTGAGCGCACAGCCTCGAGCACCTCCTGGAACACATCGGGCGACAGGCTCGATGTCGTCACAAGACCCAGGAAGTCCGCGAGCACCGACTTCCATTTGTCAGTCGATTTCTCATCATCATTGGCGTTCATCACAAAGTACGACATCGCCAGGATCGTGCGCGGGTACACGACGTCCCTGATGGGCAGGCCGAACTTCGACGCGAACTCAAAGTCGCGCTTGTCGTGCGCGGGGACAGCCATGATCGCGCCGAATCCGTAGCTCGCGAGCACGTAATCACTCGTCCAGACCGGCACCTTCTCGCCCGTCGCGGGGTTGGCCGCGTACAGGCCCGTGAAGCAACCGGTTTTGTCCTTGTTCTCGAGTCTGTCCTTGTCCGAACGGTTCTTGGCCGCCTCGACATACTCCGACAACTCGCGCACAGACGTCTCACCTCGGGGGCTCTTGAGCACCGCGGTCACAATGTCGTGCTCTGGCGCCAGCACCATGTACGTCGCGCCGAAAATAGTGTCGGGCCTGGTCGTGAAGACGCGCACAGCGGGCGAGAACTCCATATCCGTGTCGGGGTTGTCGAGATCGAGGTCCAGCTCGAAGTCGATCTCTGCGCCCTCGGAGCGGCCGATCCACTCGCGCTGCTGAGTCTTGGTGCTCTCGGGCCAGTCGAGCTCGTCGAGTCCTGTGAGCAGCCTGTCTCCGAGAGCCGTGATCCGAAAGAGCCACTGCTTGAGCGGCTTGCGCAGCACCGGATGCCCGCCTCGCTCGGACCGGCCGTCGATCACTTCTTCGTTGGCCAGCACCGTGCCCAGCGCCGGGCACCAGTTGACTGTCTGCTCTCCGACGTAGGCCAGTCGGTGGTTGTCGATGAACCCCCGCTGCTCGGTCGCGGTCAGCTCGTGCCACTGTCGCACGCCCACGGGCTCGCCCCCGAGCGCTTCTGTGGCTTTCTCGCCCTTGGTGATGCGGACAAGCTCGCCCTCGATCGAGACGCGTCCCGTGCCGGATTCCATGAGCTCGATCAGCTCGCTGATCGGTCGGCACTTTGCGATCTCGGTGTCGTACCAGCTGTTGTAGATCTGGACGAAGATCCACTGGGTCCACTTGTAGTAGCCCTCGTCGATCGTCGCGAACTCACGAGACCAGTCGTAGCAGAAGCCGAAGCGTTTGAGCTGCTTGCGGAAGTTGTCGATCGTCTTGCGTGTAAATCCCGCGGGGTGCTCGCCCGTGTTGATCGCGTGCTGCTCGGCGGGCAGGCCGAACGCGTCGAACCCCATCGGGTGCAGGACGTTGAAGCCTTGCATCCTCTTATACCGGCTGACGATGTCGGTCGCCGTGTACCCCTCTGGGTGCCCGACATGGAGCCCGGCTCCCGACGGGTAAGGGAACATGTCCAGCGCGTAGAACTTGGGCCTGGACGCGTCAAACCCCGGTTCGCCTGGGTTGGGGACGACATACGTCTCCTGCTCGTCCCACCAGGCCTGCCACTTGGGCTCAAGAAGGCCTGCCAGCTCGGCTGAGTAGCGGAACCTGGGTGTGGAGTCGTTGTTGTGCTGTTGGTCGGCCATGATGGGCACAGTCTAGGAGCCCGCAGTCCGAGTGAGTCCTGGAGTCAATGTATTCAGTCTCGTCTGCCGATGGCCGTTGCATCGGCCAGCTAGCCTCGAAGAGAGACCAATCACCCGAGCCATGCCCACGCACGCCCTCATCCTCAGCCGCGGCACCCGGACCGCGAGCCCGACAGGACACCAGGTCCAGGGCTTTCTCATGTTCGAGGACGAGCTCAAGCGTGAACTCGGGCTGACGACCGAGCTCCGCGACGTCGAAACGATCGATGACATCAGAGCCGGCCTCGAGGCCGCCTGCGCCGAGGGAAGCGGGTTCGACGCGGTGCTCGTCATGCCCCACTGGTCTGACGACGCCAAAGAGCTTGAGGAGCTCTTCCGCGAGTACCACAAGCGCGAGCAGAGACCGAGCCTCGTCATGCTCGACTACTACGCACCGACCAGCTCGCCCCACTTTGCGGTGCTGCCCTTCGTTGATCTCTACATCAAACGCCAGGTGCTCAAAGACCGCGAGATGTACCAGCGCGAATACGAGGGCGGGTTCATCTTCAGCGATTACGTCTGCGGCCGATACAGATTCGACCTCGAAGACTGGAAGTTCGGCAGCACGCCCGACCCGGCGCACATGCACAAGCTCGTCGCGGGCTGGAACCTCGGCGTTTGCTTCCGGAACAGGATGCTGCTCAACCTGACCAGCAAGCTCCCGCTCCCATGGAGTCTGAGGCCCATCGAGATCAACCGGCGCGTCGGATCACTCAACCGCGCGGGCCGGCAGGAGTGGTATCAGTTCAGCAGGGCGAAGCTGCTCGAAGAGATCGAACCGCTCGCAAGCAAGCGGCGTTCAACCGGAACCGGGCGCGCCAGCGCCAAGCGGTACTTCATCGAGCTCGGGCTCAGCAAGCTCACGCTCAGCCCGTTCGGCTGGGGAGAGGTCTGCTTCCGAGACTACGAAGCCATCGCGTGCGGCTCATTGCTCGTCAAACCCGACATGTCCCACCTCGAAACAAGCCCGGATATATACATCCCGGGCGAGACGTACGTGCCCATTCCCTGGGACTTCGCCGGCGCGTGCGATGTGTGCGAGCGTTATCTACGCGACCCAAAGGCTGCGAAACGGATCATCCGCAACGGGCGCGAGGTGCTCCGCGAGTACTTCAACAAGGGCGGGTTTGTGCGGGATATCGAGCGGGTGCTCAAGCCAATCAGCTGACCGGTTCAGCAGAAGCGGACTTGTCAAGGAACAGTTTCTTCGCCTCGCCGGCGACGTAGAAACTCCCTGTCACGAGGATGATGTCGTCCTTCGACACGGCGCGGGCGGCGGTGTTGATCGCCTCGCGGACATCCTCTTTCACCTCGGCCATCTTGCCCGTGAGCTCCGTGTAGCGAGATCTGAGCATCTCGGGGTCGACGGCTCTCGGGTTGTCAGCCGCTTTCGTAAAGATGATCTTGTCGGCGCCGCGCGAGATCTCCTCGAGCAATCCATCGATGTCCTTGTCGACGGAGCAGCCGAAGACAACGACCATCGAGTCGTACCTGGAGTGGGCACCGATCGCACGGACGAGGGCACCGACGGAGTCCTGTGTGTGAGCGCCGTCAACGACTGTTGTTGGTTGCTGCCAGACCACCTCGGCGCGACCCATCCGCGGAGTCTGGGCGAGCCCGTCGGACACGCGGACCTCCGGGGTATCAAAGCCGAGCATCTTGAGGCGATCGAGCGCCGCCAGCGCGAGGCCGCAGTTGTGCGCCTGGTGCTCGCCGGGCAGGGGCACCGCGATGTGCTCGTACTCGCCGCGCTCGGTCATAAGACCGACACGGACGTGCGGGCCCAGGTTCGGATCCGCCTCGAAACGCTGGTTGAACTCGATGTCGTCACCAAGCACGTAGAACGGCGCGCCGATCTGCTCGGCGATCTCTCTGAGCGAAGCCAGCGCCTCGTCGTCCTGGGGCACGGTCATCGCGGGCACGTCGGGCTTGAAGATGCCCGCCTTCTCGCGCGCGACCTCGGCGAGCGTGGATCCGAGGATGTGCGTGTGCTCGAGCTGGATCTGGGTCACGCAGGTGAGCGCAGGATTCACGATATTCGTCGCGTCGAGCCTGCCCCCTAGGCCAACCTCGATAACCGAGATGTCCACGGCCTGCTCTTTAAAGTGCAAGAACGACATCGCCGTCATGACTTCGAAGTACGAAGCAGACCCGAACTCACCCTCGATCTCAGACGCCGCAGCAATGACGGAATTGAACGTACTCGTGAAGCTCGACTCGGAGATCGGGACCGATCCGATCCGGATCCGCTCGCGGACATCGACAAGGTGGGGCGATGTGTAGATCCCGACCGCGTAGCCGCAACCGCCGAGAGCCGCAGCGAGCATCTCGACCATCGAGCCCTTGCCCTTGCTCCCTGCGACGTGCACACACGGCACCGCGTTCTGAGGATCGCCCAGCTTCTGCATCAGCGCTCGCATCCTGTCGAGCTTGAGATGCTCCGACACAGATGCGCCAGGGCGCTGCTTCTCCATGTTGGGCAGATCCTCGAGCACTTTCGACGCTTGCGCATAGCTGCGCGAGGGCTTCAGCTCTGAGAGCGAGTCCGCACCATCCTGAGATTTCGTCCCGGCTTTGCCAGGCTGTGATTTACGCTTGGTCGGCATCCGGAACCACTGTACACCGCGCGAGCACTTGATCCAACAGAACTTGCGCGATGTTGGGCTTCACACATTGTGGATAAGTCACAACGGACGACAGCTATCAACATTTAACCGACAAACAATCCACGACACGATCAAATCAGATCGAAGAAATCCACCCGAACAGGGAGCGCGATATCTGGTTTTACGCACTGCCCATCAGATGCTTCATGTCCGCGACCGCCTGACGCATGCCGACGTACACCGCTCGGCTCACGATCGCGTGACCGATGTGCAGTTCCTCGATGCCGGGCAAACCCGCGATGGGCTGGACGTTGTGGTAGTTCAGCGCGTGCCCCGCGTTGAAGCGCAACCCGGCGGACCTGATCCGCTCGCCGGCGCGTGCCACGCGCGAGAGTTCATCCGCGAGCGGCTTCTTTCGAAAATCCCCACCCTCGGCGCCGAACGCGTGCGCGTAAGGACCCGTGTGGATTTCGCACACATCAAACCCCGCGTGTCGGCACGAATCGATCTGCGCCTCATCCGCATCGATGAACGCGCTGACCAGAAGCCCCGCGCTGTGCATGCGATCGACGATGTCGCGCATCGCAGACTCCTGACCCGCAACATCGAGCCCGCCCTCGGTCGTGACCTCCTGCCTGCCCTCGGGGACGAGCATTACTGTGTGGGGCTTGAGCCGCTCGGCGATCGAGAGCATCTCCTCGGTCGCTGCCATCTCGAGGTTCAGCTTCACTTTGACGAGCGAGCGGAGCAGCTCGACATCTCGATCCTGGATGTGCCTTCGGTCTTCGCGGAGGTGAACCGTGATCCCGTCGGCGCCGCCGAGCTCTGCCTCGTGCGCGGCGCGGACCGGATCAGGCTCTCCCGCGTGAGGGTCCATACCCCGGTAGCGGGCCTGCCGAACCGTGGCGACGTGGTCGATGTTGACTCCCAGTTGGATCATGCCGAATCGTACCGCGTTCTATCGAGGATCAGTCGTAGTCCGCCTCGTTCTCGGGCTCTTTGCCCTGGAGCACCGCCCAGACATCCCGGACCACCCAGCTCATCGCCAAGCTCGCCGACTTCGTCGCGCCGCCAAGATGAGGCGTCAGGTAGACGTTCTTGATGTCCAGCAGCGGATACGTCGCGTCGAAGGGTTCGGGGTCGTGGACATCG
>WUAK01000291.1 GCA_009827205.1 Phycisphaeraceae bacterium
AGCGAAGCGGCATACGCCGAGCTCTGGCAGCGCGCCTCGGCGTTCGCTGCACAAATGCACGCGGGTCAGTTCCGCAAGGACAACAAGACGCCCTACGCGAGTCACCCCGCGCGGGTCGCGATGGCGCTGACGATGGTCTTCGGGTGCGACGATCCGAGCACTATCGCAGCGGCGTATCTCCACGACACCATCGAGGACACACCCGCCGACTACGACGATATCGCTGAAGGATTCGGAACCGAGATCGCCGACATCGTCGCTGCTCTTACCAAGAACATGATCCTGCCCGAGGACGCACGGGAGCGTGATTACGACGACCGCCTCGCACACGCCGACTGGCGAGCAAGGCTCATCAAGCTCGCCGACTGCTACGACAATCTCTGCGACATCGAGAGCCGGACCGACGGCACACCCTCGGGCATCGGTGCGATCCGCAAGCGCCACCTCGCCCGCTGCGATCGTGCGATCGAACTCGCTGCGCATGACAGCGGGGAACATCCCGAGACAGCGCGCGCCATCGCCGTTCTGACCTCGGCTATGGAATCAATACGAGAATGACTAGTTTTGTGATCAGGGATCCTGGATGCCGAGCTCTTTCAGCTCGCTCCGCAAGCGGTCCGCCTTCCGTTGGAGTTCGCTGACGGAGATTTGGTACGCCTCGAGCTGCCTCTCGGTCTGCTCGATCTGCTGGCGTCGTGCGCCGTTGCGTCTGAACACATCGAGCTGGAGCTGCGCTCTGCGGATGCGTTCTTCCATCGCGACGATCTCGACCTCGGTCTTGACGAGTTCGTTTCGAAGCATGGGCGGGAAGTCGCTTGCCCGTCCTCGCGCCGAGCGGGAGAGAGGTCTGTCAAGACGTACACCCGCGAGCGCTCCGGGTCGGTCTCTGGCCTCACCGCCCACAACGATCATCCGGCGCAGCGGCATACCAGAACTGTCTCGCCTGGGTGTGGGACCGTTCCAGGGTTTTGACGCGGAGGCATCCCACGAGTTGGTGTCCGCGTTGAAATCAAGAACCTCGGGTGAGCCGATGTCCGCGTAGCCGCGTGAGCGGTGGAGCCACGCGGCACGGAGTGCTGCGCGCGACAATCCGCCCTGTGTGCCAAGTTGATCCCAGTCGCCGAGTGTCACATCGATCTCAATCTGACGATCCCCTCGCAGGAAGACGACGGGAACTGATTCGCCCGGTGACCGGCTCACGATCGCAACCTGAAGATCGGCGCCTGAGCGAATGGGCCAGCGGTTGATCTCGGAGATGATGTCGTTCGCCTGCAGCTTGCCAACCGAGTCGAACCCATCCACGGTCCCCGTGATTTTCAGCCCGAGCTCGCTCGATTCATTTGAGAGCTGGATGCCCATCGCGGCACGGGGTTCACTGATGAACCGGACCATCGCGGCGCGATTGAGCCGTAGCCTCTGCTCGGGAGAGAGGTCTGCGCGGGATAGCTGTTCTTCGAGTTGATCGAGTGTGTAGCTCTGGTTGTACTCGAGCTCATCCGCCGCGAGTTCACGATCAACAAATGAATCGCTCGAGAGCTGCTCGACCAGACGCTCGACACTCGATTCCTGCGCACCGGTCACGAAGGCGGTCAGCATCACGAAACCAGCGAACGTTCGTCTCACAACCTGATCAACTCCTGCGCTGACTCTGCGATCCACGTCGCCTTGCGGTCCACCATCCTAAGGAATGTCGATCCCTCGATCTGCCCGAACCGGCCTGTCGCTGCGATCGGGATGACCGCTTCGGTGATCAAGGCCTCGATCATCAGCCAGGGCAGCGCCCTGCACTCGGCGCGACTCAGGATGCAGCCCTCGACGGCGTCGTACGCCCCGAGGAACGCCTGGAGTCTGGCGACGTCGAGCTCGACAGGCCAGGCCATCGGGTCGAGGCCAGTCCGTGTGACCGAGAACTGCATCGCGCCGTTGGCAACATCGAGCGCTCTCGGGCCGACCCGCGCCGAGTCGAAGTCCACGATCGCGCGGATGCCGTTGTCCGTGAAAATCACGTTGCCGGGGTGGTAGTCCGCGTGGATCACTTGCCTGGGCCAGCCTGCGATACCCGACTCGCGGACACGCATCACCGCGAGCTCGTACAGCTCCGCGAGATTGGTCGCCGATGCCTCAAGCCCCTGCGATTTGATGCGACTCGGCAGCGCCCGAAGCGCCTCGGGAATCGCGGCAACCGCGTGGTAACTGCTCGTCACGGGCGAGCCTGGCCCCGCGTAATCGGAGAGCAACCGGTGGAAGTACGCAAGCGCCCGCCCGGCCTCGGCGGTGGGAGGGACTGTCCGGTCATACCGCTTGCCATGGGTGTACTCGAAGACCTCGTAAATGAAGCCGCCGACATTGAGTGCGCCCGTCCCGGTCTGGGTTGCGATGAGACGTGCAAGCGGGAACGCGCGTTCTGCCAGATGGTTCTGCACCGAATGACTAAACGCGATGTGCGAGGCGGTTGCTTTGCCGGGCGCGCGCCGCTTGATCAGCACGCTGCCTGTGGATGTTTCAAGCACAACCTTGGGCGCCTGCCGCGAGCCTCTGCGGAACTCTCGCACGCTGTGGATCTTCCCGAGGTCGTAGTTCGAGCACACGATCGCCAGCTCACCGGTGGCGAACCGTTCGTATCCCTCAACGCTCGGCCTGATCTCGCCCGCCTCTTCGGGGGCCTTGGGCTGGGCGCTGGGCACAACGACCTGACCCGCGACGGTGTCGGAAGCCGAGGACACCTTCGCCGCGTCGTCGTAGAGATGAACCTGCGCCTGTGCGCTCGTGACCTGATGCGGGTTTTGAGTTCTCACTTCTTCGCCCATATCCATGCTCAGAAGACAGCTGTCACAGGTTCATTCTACGTTCTGGACCTGCTCCTTGATCCGGTCGATCGCGCCTTTGATCTCAACAATCGACCGGCTGATCCGCGTGTCCATCGACTTGCTCGACATCGTGTTGGCCTCACGCAGGAGCTCCTGGGCCATAAAGTCGAGCGTCCGGCCCACGGGTTTGTCGTCCTGCTGGTCGATGATTTTGGAGAACTGCTCCAGATGGCCTCCCAGCCTCTGGATCTCCTCGGCGATATCCGTCCGCTCTGCGTGGCTGGCAACCTCGCGGATGATGTCCACGCTCTCACCGGGTGTGCCAGAACCCTCCAGCAGCTCGTCCATCCGCGCTCGGAGTCTCGCCTCGTAGTCTTTGACGACCTCGGGTGCACGTTCCTTGACCTGCTCCAGGTTCTCCTCGATCACCCGCAGCTGACTTCGGAGCTCCTCAGCAAGCGCCTCGCCCTCGGCCTGGCGCATGCTGATCAGTTCGCCCGTTGCCTCCTTGCCGAGCCTTGCGAACACCTCGCGCACGCGCCCGATCCGTTCACCCTCGTCGCTCGGGGGCTGGATCACGCCCGGCAAGCCCAGAAGAGAACCAATCTCAATCGACACCTTGCCCGAACGTATGTGCTCAGACTCGTTCAGCTGCTCCACGTATCTGTCGAGCGCCTTGCAGTTGAGCTCGTGCGCCGCTTCTTCTGTGTCATCGGTGCACGTCGCCTTGAGCGTCACGCTGCCTCGGCCGATCTGCTTGCGCAGCTGCGACTCAAGGTCGGCCTCGAGAGACTCGAACTCCTCCTGGAGCCTGACCGTCGCCTTGAAGTACTTGCCGTTGAGTGAACGGATCTGGACGAAGTAGTGGGTGCCGTCGATATGCGCCGCCGCCTCGCCGTAGCCAGTCATGCTGCGGATCACGCGAAACCCTCGCTTAGTGCCGGGAAC
>WUAK01000292.1 GCA_009827205.1 Phycisphaeraceae bacterium
CGACAACGGACCAGCGAGCACCGAGACCTGGGAGTGGGACGGATCGCAATGGACACAAGTCGCCCAGATCAACACGATCGGTCGAACCGACCGGAGCATGACATACGACGCCGCCAACGGGCAGCTCATCTTCTGCGGCGGGAACACTCCCGAAGTCCGCTACATGGACTGGTCCAGCGGGCCCTCGATCCTCCCGGTCGGAGGATCAGCCACCGCCGATTACCCGTGCCCGCTCACGCTTGGGATCTCTGCAACGGGTTCGGGAACGCTGGGCTACCAGTGGTTCAAGGACGGCTCCCCGCTCACCGATGGAGGCGCCATTAGCGGAGCGAATACCGCGACGCTGACGATCGCCCCGTCGAGCTCGACCTCTGCAGGGACGTACTTCTGCAAGGTGACCGATTCGTGCGCGGACGCGGACTCTGGCATGATTGTCGTGAACGCTAAGTGCATTGCGGATGTAAACGAGAACGGGACCGCTGAACCGACGGACTTTACCGCATGGATCAACGCGTACAACAACAACGACTCCGCCGCGGACCAGAACTGCGACAGCGCAGTGACACCCACAGATTTCACGGCATGGATAGCAAATTTCAATGCAGGGTGCTGAACGGACACACTCGAATCGTTCCTTGATCACCAAAGCTCACAGGAACAGGATTTCATCGTGAAGAAGCTGCCTTTCATCGTATTACTCTTCCTCGCCTTCCCCTCTGCATCCGCACAGGATTGCGGCGGGCAATGGATCTTCATCCAGGATCGGCAACCGCTTGGCAACAGAGAGAAGCCCGGCCTCGTGTACGACGACACCGCTGGACATGTTGTGCTCTTCGGTGGCGCAAGCGCGGTACAAGCGCCAGGCGGCACGTTCGCCTGGGACGGTACCACGTGGACACGCTTTCAGAATTCAAACGATCCCACAACCAGGCTTGAGCACGCAATGGCTTCGAGACCAGGCTCAACAAACCAGAAGATCCTCCTCTACGGGGGGAGAACGTTCAATCAATTCCGTACTGAGACGTACACCTTCGACGGCAGCGCATGGACTCTCCAGGCCTCGATCGGCGGCCCTCCCGGTATCTACGGCGGGGCACTCGCGTTCCATCAAGGAATCGGGAAATACATCCACTTCGGTGGAATCAGTAGCTCTGGCCTCTACTCAGACTCAACCTTCGAGTGGGACGGCACGCAGTGGCTGCCAATCAACATCCCGGGCCCGACGGCTCGCGCGTTTCACGCGATGGAGTACGACCCGATACGAAACGAGATCGTCCTCTTCGGCGGACGTGGCACAGGAGGCGCGGGCTACCTCGGGGACACATGGGTGTTCGACGGCGCAAGCTGGACTCTGAAGAATGTGATCAATCAACCATTGAACGCTGCGCACGCAGCTATGGCCTTTGATCCCTCGCGCGGAACCATGGTCATGCACGGGGGGAGCACAAACGTCTGGCCCTTCCCCGCCAACAATCAACGCAACCAGACATGGGAATGGAACGGTGCCGGGTGGACCGCGGTGAACGAATCTAATCCGCTCGCGCGGACATACATGGCCATGGTTTACGATGCCGCGAATTCGGAGTTGTTTCTGTACGGCACGACCGACTCGCAGCATTACCGCTACAGATGGGATCAAGGCCCGCCCACAATCAACCCGGTCGGCGGGTCGGCGACCGCGGACTATCCCACCTGCCCGCTCAATCTCGGGGTCATCGCCACCAGCGGCACGCCCCCAACCTACCAGTGGTACAAAGACGGAGTCCCCATGGTCAACGCCGCGCGAATCTCGGGTGTGGCCACACCGAATCTCTCGATCCATCCAACACGCGCTTCCGACGCGGGCCTGTACTTCTGCAGAGTGACGAACTCCTGCGGCTCGACAGATTCAACTTCGATCGTTGTCAACGCGCAGTGCCAGGCGGACGTCAACATGAACGGGGCCGCCGAACCCTCGGACTTCACGGCCTGGATCACCGCTTTCAACAACAACGACTCGGCTGCCGATCAGAACTGCGACGGCTCAATCACCTCGACCGACTTCACGAGGTGGCTCGCAAACTTCCAGATCGGGTGCTAAAGAACCGCTGCGCCAGACGGTATTACTTGCCCATCCCGGGCTCACAGTAGCACGACGACGTGGGTGCGACATCCGCGGTAGCGAACGCGGCCTCGATCTGCTCGTTGAGCGCCAGAGCCTCCTGCGATTTGCCCTGACCAAAGAGCGACTGCTGAAGACCCGTCAGCGCCCACCCGTTCTTCGGGTTCTTGGCAAGATCCGCGCGATACACATCCTCGGCCTCGGCGAACTTGCCGCCCGCCACCAGAAGCGCGCCGAGAGCGTGTCGCACAGGGAGCATCCAAGCGGGCGGCTCGTCGTACACGAGCTGGTCCTCGAGCTCGACCGCCTCACGAAGCTTGGCAAACGCCTCGCTCTGATTGCCCTCGCGCCAGAGCGTCTCGCCCTCGACCATGAGCCTTGCAATCGGGAGGACTGTGCTGACCTGGTTGTTGAAGATGTACCAGTCTTCCGGGATCGCGTCGGCAGCCTCGTTGAACAGTTCGATCTCGCTGCGCGCCGCATCGGGGTCACCGAGCGCCGAGTGCGCGATCGCCCTCGCATAGTGCCTAACCGCTCGACTCACCTTCCGGTGCTCGCCCTCGTACTCGGGTTCGAGAAGAACCTCTTCCCACTTCCCGAATCGGATCATGACGTGCAGAGTCGTGGGCATGATGCCCTCGATGAACCCGGCGTATTCCCTGAGCGCGCCCTCAGGCATGTCCCGTTCGAGCTCACGCGCCGCCTGGATCGCGGTCTCGTAGTTTCCCGACATCATCGAGGCATACGCAAGGAAGTGCAGGTTGTGGCCGTAGTACATCGCGTACAACTGCTGCTCAGGAACCAGCTCGAAATACGCGCGGTCTGCCGCGACAGCGTCCACATTCGACTGCGCAGCTTCGGCGTACCGCCCGACTCGGACATAGATGTGCGAGGGCATGTGCACGAGGTGACCAGATCCCGGGACGAGCGTCCTGAGCCGATCCGCCGCAGCCTCGGCGCGTTCGGGTGTGTTCGACGCCTCAACAGCATGGATGTAGAAGTGATTCGCACCAGGATGCTCGGGGTATGCCGCGAGCACACCCTCAAGCACCTTGACAATCTCAAGGATTCGGCCCTTGGGCTCACCCTCGGCTGTCCAGTAGTCCCAGGGCTGCAGGTTCATGAGCGACTCTGCGTATAGCGCTCCGATGTCGGGATCTTCCGGGTACTTCTCGTACACTTTCTGCATCGCGTCGGCGTACGCCTGGTCGAGATGCCCCCGATCCTCAGGTGCGGGCCACTCGTAACGAGACGACACCGCGCGGATGAGGTCCGCTTCCTTGTCGGTCGCGCCCGCGATGCGCGAGAGCGCTCTGTCAGCCGCGTAGCGCGCATCCTTCGAACGCTGCTCGGTCATCTCCGGATCGTTGATGTTGATCCCGTGCGAGTACGCCGCACCCCACCATGGCATCGCCGCGTACGGATCGGTCACACCCGCCTTCTCGAACGAGCGGATCGCTTCGTCGTGATTGAAGCCGTACATCAACTGCATGCCCTGGTTGAACAGCGCCTGCGCATCTGCTGAACTCGTTGAGATGTCACGCTCGTAGTTGCCAAACCCCTCGTATAGCGTGATACCCGAAGTCGTCGTAGGCCCGGTTGAGCAGCCCGAGAGAAGGATCAGCGAAGCGG
>WUAK01000293.1 GCA_009827205.1 Phycisphaeraceae bacterium
AAGAAGATGGTTGAGCCATCAACGGGCAGACCGGTTGCACGCAGGGCTGCGAGCGACGCGGAGGTCTCGCTCAGCGAGAAGAGTGCGTAGTCGCGGTTCGGTTCGGCGCGGTCATCCCCGTTAGGGCTCAGGTCACCGAAGTCCCAGACGACGAGGCCGTCGATGTCGTCGCGCTGACCCTGCAAGTCGGGGTTTGGAGCGACACCGATCGCGTTGAGGCCCATGAAAGGTGCCGGTGCCCACGGCGGGATGATGCCTCCACCTGTGCCTTTGGGGACCGAGTAGATCGCAGCGGCGCTGAGTCCGAACGCAGAAGCGTCACCCGGGTTGATGCTGAAGAAGTAGTCGCGGTCGTTGATGCCGTCGCCGTCAACATCCATGGTCCTGTCAGGGAGGACGTTGTAAGCATCGACGTTGTCGTGCGAGCCTCGACCGATAGGTGGCGCTGGGACTGCTGGAGGAAGAAATGCGCCCGGTCCGAGACCAGCGGTAAGGTTCAGACCGCTCTCGTCGATCTCGAGCAAGTGCGGACCGGGTACTGCTGGCGCTGCGGTCGGCAGGAGACCCGCAAACGGACCAGCGCCGAGCGTGCCGACGAAGATGCCCGGGTTCGGGAAGAGCATCTCGCTGATGTAGATGTCACCTGGCTGCTGGCTGAAGGCGAACTCGGTCGCCAGAGGAGTGCCGGGCAGACCCGTGGTTGCGCGGTCCACGCTGAAGCGCATGTTCATGGCGGGGGAGACCTCGGGGTAGAAGATCTCGTGATCCTGACTCACCGCGTCGAGGTAGCTCCCCAAGGGTGACAGAACATCGAGAACGGGCTCGGCCGGGAATGCCGGGACGACCGTCAGCAGGTCGCCGTCGGTGTAGGTAACGCCCGAAACCGTGATCAGCGAAGGTGAGGGCCCGATCAATCCCGCCGCGACGGACGGGAGGAAGAGACCAAACGGATCCTCGGCGCTGAACAGGCCCGGGTAGAAGGCCGAGGTCAGCGGAGCCGAGGGGTTGTCATCGAGGCTGTACGTCTGCGCCGAAGCGCCCGATGCGATCATCATTGCCAGTGCTGTCAGTGCTTGCTTTTTCATTTGAATCCACCTGTCTGTCTTTCGCGGCCTGAGCGGAAGCCGCGTGTGTGTGTCGTGTGTCTTGTTCTCTCGAACCTGTTTGGCTCGACAGAAACACATCCGGGATTGGGATCTCCGACACGACAGAGCACACAGAAATAAGCCCTCAGCGTCCTGAGGGCTGCCCTAAGCAGGTAGTTTGAACAATCCGGCTCTAAGGCCCCACACTCTGGATCGTCAGACGCACAGTCGTGCTGGGAGCCTCAAACTCCAGAGGAGAAGGCAGATTCTTGAATACTGCTTCCTTCTGGGTGATCCCCGCGTCCCTGTCGTCGAGTGTGAGCACGACCGTCGCAAAGATGGTCAGTTCGCCGCTGCGAATCCGCTCGATCAGATCGCTTGGCCCGGTCACGGTCACGCTCTCGAGCAGTTGATCCTGCTCGTCGACAAGCACGGTCCACCTCTCGGACTCGAACGCGGGCTTCTGGATCTGTACCGGGACGTTGTCCAGGGTGATCGAATCCTCTCGGTTGTCGAGCGTCACCGTCACGCTGACACGTTCGGGCTCGACGCGTGCAAAGGGATGGCTGCTGAGTTCTGTCGGCAACTCAACCGGCACGTTCGGAATGATGTTCCGCTGACCGACCACAAGCGCATCGATCTGCTCCTGCGTGAGGGCCGCTTTAAGCGTGCGAACGTCGCCCAGCGAATCGGCAACAAGTGAAGGTACCAGAACCCGCACTCGCCTCGGGTCCGCGACCGGAGATGAAGCCGATGCGAGATCCGGGACATCTACCTGCACATCGAATTGCTGCCATTCGATGCGGTCGATCAAGACCTCAACCGTCTCGGGCTCAACGGTAACGAGTGAGACACCCGAACCGGTAAAGGCATCTGCTTGCCTCAAAATGTCCGCGAGGTCCAGCGTGTGAGGCCCGGGATTCACGGGCACCCCGGGGTCCCCCGGCGCAAAGGACAACGGATCACGCAAACGCTCGCGGAGTCTCGATACCTCAGCCGTCGAACCCTCCATCTCGACGATGACCCGGCCCGTCCAGCCTGTCTCCGCGGTAGGACGCATGGCGATGTCGCTCCCCTCGGACACGAGTCGCACCACAACCTCTACCCTGTCTTTGCTCAGACTCTCGCCCTCAGCAACGATCCAGATAAGCACACTCACGAGCGAAACAACCACAAAGGTGCGCAGAAGGACAACGAAACTGATCTGGCTGCGATCCGAGTTCATGATCGCTCCTCCGCATCCGCAGTCTCAGATTCGACCAGCTCGTCTGCGGTTTGCGTATCAGGATCATCCGCGATCGTGCCGCGCAGCGTCTCGGATTGTTCCGCCTCGTCTTCGGCTGAGTCTTCAGCGGAAAGCTCCGGGTTGCGCTCGAGCCTCGCCTTGAGCTGCGCGCGAAATGCGCCAGACGGGAAGCCCGGGCTCAGCTTGCCTCGTTCACAGATTCGGATCAGTCCGGACTCTTCGCTCACGATGATCACGAGCGCATCGCACTCCTTTGATATCCCCACTGCTGCACGGTGCCTGGAGCCGAGGCTCGGATCGGGCATGTCTTCGGGCTCGGCGAGCGGCAGCTGCACCCCCGCTGCATGCACAACTCTTCCGCGGATGATCACCGCCAGATCGTGCAACGCCGTCCCGGGGTGAAAGATTGTCTGGAGGAGTCTTGCGCTCAGTTCCGCGCGGAGCTGCGTGCCCCCCTCGGTCAGCCCTTCAAGCCCGACCTGGCGTTCAAGGACGATAATCGCACCGAACTTGGCCTTCGCGAGGTACGCGCACGCCTCGGTCAGGTTGTCCACGACCATGCTGATGTCTTTGGGTGTCTGGCGGAAGAACGGCGTCTCGCCGAGCCTGATCACGGCCCGCCGAAGCTCGGGCTGGAAAATCACGACGAGCGCGATTGCCACAACACCCAGCAGCCGGTCGTAGAGAAACGCGATCCGCCCGAACGAGTCCCCAGAAAGGATCCTGGCCACGAGCGTTACGATCACAAAGAGCACCAGGATGCCTTTGAGCGCACCGGCAGCTCTCGTGCCCTGCACGAACCGGAACACGAAGTAGACCACCATCCAGATGATGGCGATCTCGATCAGCACCTCCCACCAGGGGTAGGTGCCGAGTCGTTCGAGCATCCCGGAAAACCGGCTCAGGAAATCCATACGCAGAGCATATGTCCACTCATGATTCCCCGCTCGGCGCCGACCGACGTACCATCCGATCATGGCAAAGGTCAGGCGCTACGAGCCCACCCCAAACCCCGACGCACTCAAGTGTCTTCTGGATGCTTCGATCAGCGACCGCCCACGCTCTTTCATCGGTGCCGAGCAGGCAGCAGACGACCCGGTCGCAGGACCCATGTTCGCCGGCGCCAAGCTCCGCGCCGTGCTCATCAACACGGACTGGATGACAATCAACAAAGAGCCCGACGCCGACTGGAAAGACATCAAGCCCGTCGTTGAGCGCGTCCTCGCGGATCTGGACTGACAGCGTGGCAACCCCCGCCGCCGAACGCGAACGAGCGATCCTGCGAAGCCTCTGCAGATGGTTCAAGGCCTCGGCCCGCGATCTCCCCTGGCGCCACATCACAAAGACCGGCAAGCGCGACCCTTACCGATCACTCGTCTCCGAGGTGATGCTCCAGCAGACCCAGGTCTCGCGCGTGCT
>WUAK01000294.1 GCA_009827205.1 Phycisphaeraceae bacterium
AAAGTGACTACGAAGGTGATCCGCCCGGTGGACTACGAGATCGCCGCGGGGCTCGGGCAGGACATGTCCGATACGCCCGAATGGGACCGCGACGATTGGCCCAAGCTGCAGGCAGAAGTCGATGCTTGCGACATCCTCGTCCTCTGCACCTCTGTATGGCTCGGCGAAAAATCCAGCGTTTGCAACAGAGTTCTCGAGCGCATGTACGGCTACACACACTCATTCAACACCAAAGGCCAATACCGAGACTACGGCAAAGTCGGTGCGACACTCATCACCGGGAACGAAGACGGAGTGAAGCACTGCGCGATGAACATCCTGTTCTCGCTCAGCCACATCGGGTACACCATCCCGCCCCAAGCCGACGCCGGCTGGATGGGCGAAGCAGGGCCAGGCCCCTCCTACGCCGACCCGGGCTCGGGCGGACCCGAGAATGACTTTACCAACAGGAACACGACCTTCCTCGCATGGAACTGCATGCACCTGGCGAGGATGCTCAAGGACCAAGGCGGCATCCCGGCTCACGGCAACCAGCCCGAGGCGTGGGACGCCGGGTGCCGAACTGACTTTGCGAGCCCTGAGCACAAGCGTTGAATAACGAGTTGATGACATACGAGGTGACGTTGTGCCGGAAACAGTCAAACACATCCTCGAGTACCTGGTGCTGGGCATATCAGTTACAACGGCCCTTGTTCTGACTTGGGGTGTGCTGTTCGGCGTCATCATCTTTGTCCGCGCCGAGCTCAAGCGACTCTCAGGCCGATCTTGTGCATCTGATCGAATCCTGATCCGCAAGCAGGTCGGGTTCTATCTGCTATTTGGAATCGAATTGCTGATAGCTGCAGACATCATCGAAACGATGATCAACCCATCCTTAGAACACCTGGCAATCCTGGCAGGGGTTTCAGCAATTCGTATCGCGACCGGTTATGCGCTAGGCAAAGAGATCTCACATTTAGACCACGACACAGACGTCAGCAGCTAGCACTCCAGCCTGAAATTCGCCAGCCAGGCCGTGAAGTCGCGGAAGTCGAGAGTGCCGTCGAGGTTCTGGTCCGCCCGGTTGTCATCTTCGTTGAAATACTGGATCCAGAGCGTGAAATCCTGCCCGTCGCGGTCACCGTCATCGTCGAGGTCAGCTAGGTCGTCCACGAGTAATTCGACTTCTGGCATCAACACGGTACGGAACCCTGAATTGGGATCGGTCACGGAGACGCTGAACCGATCCGATCCATCAACACCGGTCCCCGTGAGGGTCACCCGGTACCGGT
This sequence comes from Phycisphaeraceae bacterium, assembly GCA_009827205.1. Lineage (GTDB taxonomy): Bacteria > Planctomycetota > Phycisphaerae > Phycisphaerales > UBA1924. Next base: position 1,272 of record WUAK01000294.1, read on the forward strand.
TTGCACCGAGCGACTCGACCGGCCCAATCGTTGTGACCTGATCAGAGCCATCTCCGTGTATCACCTGAATGTGCCCGACTGGGATCCCGGTCACAGGGTTGCCTTGCCAGTCTGCAAGCGTGATGACCAGCTCGCCCTGACACGCGGGCGACGGATCGAGCACGACCCGATCGAGCTCGGCCGTGCTCTGGAGCGCATCTGTGATGCCGACGAACGAATCCCGCCAGCTATCGAACTCGTCTCTGAGTGTCAGCACAGGATCAGGATCACCCGCATCGACGAATGCAACGTTGAGGTTCAGGAAGTAGTCACCAGAGCCGCAGCCAGTTGATTCTTCAAGACCTGCATTTCCCGCTTCGATGAGTCGGAGTGCTTGCCAGTTCGTCGCCGCGTAAGCGACATCGGAATCTCCATCACCTGACAGATCCGTCGCAACGACTTCAGTTGGGAATGCCTGAGTTACCACGCTTGACGTAAGCAAAAGATCTGGCACAAAGCTAAAGCCTGAGAGCACAACCGAGTTCAAGCCTGTCGAAAGAAAGACATCCTCGAGTCCATCATGGTTGAAGTCGCCTACCTCAAGGCCCCGCGGAGCGATGGGGGTAGGGTAGTTAGCAATAGTCGAAGATTGCCCGTCTTTCCTGATCACATGTTTCGCTGAGTTGTAATCACCCGCGACAATCAGATCGGGCCTCCCGTCGCTGTTGGGGCGAAAAACCTCGACCTTCGTTGAAGAGAAAGTGCCAACATCAACCGACTCGGCAACCTCGTAGTTACCCGCGCCGTCGAACGCGAATACGTCGACGATTGAAGCATCAAACGCCGCGACAATGACCTCATCGTCACCATCTTCATCCATATCACCGGCCGCGATTCCTCTTGGACCGCTTTGCGTCGAGACCGTTCGAGCCTCGTCGAGCGTGCCATCACCACTGCCGTGATAGACCAGGAGCTGATCCAGGTCTCCCTCGATCACGGCAACATCCAAATCACCGTCACCGTTGAAGTCACCCGTGACCAGATCAGTGCCACCGATCATTTCGCGCGATGCTGTCGGTGGCAGGAACTGAACGTTCAGAGGATCGAAGGGCCTGACGACCACAACAATCCCCATCTCATCGATCGACACAAGATCGTCCCAGCCGTCGCCTGTGAAGTCAGCAAGCTCGAATCTGTGCACCGGAATATCAAGACTGGCCGTCTGCAGCGAACCAAGCCTTGCCGGCACGACATCAGGGATCACCGGCCAGAGCTGGAGATCCAAACCCGAGTCTGCCACAGCGATGTACTGCGCCGTTCCGTCACTGGTGAGCGCCTCCATATCTGACGGCACGCGGGAGATCCTGTACGTCGGAGCACAACCCTCGGTGTCACCCGCACGCGCTACGAGCATGTAAGCGATATGCGATGACTTTTCGAACGATGCAGGCGGGTCGCCGCAACCAGTAGGGTTGCCTGTCGCGCACGAGCAGCGTCCATCTCCGCCCTGCGCTCGCGCGGCCTCCATCGCGACCATAAGCATCTCGGGAAGATCACCGGTCGATGACTTGATCGCCGAGAGCGCCTCATCCACAACCGAAGGCCCGGTGAGTACGTTTCCTTGAATCGCGTACACAATGTCACCGCCGGTGACCCCAGCGCCCTGGAGCACACCGGTGACCCCTCCCGCCCAGTTGCCAGCACCGGTGCCTGAGAACGTAGCCACACTCCCATTCGTGTCCAAGACGCCGTACTGGCGAGTCTGATGCGATGGGTCGAACGCGTCGAGCGCGAGAAGAATGTCGTCAGCCGTTGCCCCACTGGCGAGCAGGTCACGGACGAGCGTGCGGTTCTGCCCGGTCGTGTCCACGAAAGACTGTGCAGTCGCCGCTCCAACACCTGGGATGAGCACCGGGGTCCCAGCCCTCAGATCAAAATTGGTTAAACAGGTCGCGCTCCCTACTGCGATCTCGCCCGTCTTGAGATCAGCAAGCAGAATCGACCAGGTGGCGTACGCGTTGCCAGGCAGAGCAGCCAGGACACCAGCGATAAGCCATTTCAAGACTCGGATCATCACTCTTGACTCCTCCTGCCACCCCAGTCGTGCCCACTATCGCCGAAGATCAGTGTTGAAACAAGTTAGAACTCAATTCGCGACCCCGTTCTGGCCTACTATTGAGAACGCGTCTCAATAACGCCCCGGAGATCACGCATGCCGGCAATCATCCTCGGACTCACACTCAGCCTGCTGACCTCGATCTGTATCGCACAGCCGATCGAGTTTCGAGACGACATGAACCGTGTGGTCACTCTTCAAGCACCAGCCGAACGCATCGTCGCTCTCTCGCACTATGCCGTTGATCCGTTGATCGAGATGGGCGTGACGCCGGTCGCTCGCGGAGATGTGAAGTTCGAGTTGACCGAGGAAGCCGAGCAGATCCACGCCGTCAGCGTTCGCCACGGCGCGGGGCCCAATATCGAGCAAGTAGATCGGAAG
>WUAK01000295.1 GCA_009827205.1 Phycisphaeraceae bacterium
GTGCTTGAGTTCGTCGAGGGTCAATCTCTCGGAGATTTGCTCGACCGCGGCCCGTTGCCTGTGGACGAAGCGATCGAAGTTGCCGTACAGATCGCAGCAGGTGTAGAAGCCGCCCATGAAGCTGGTATCACCCACCGCGATCTGAAGCCCGCAAATATCATGATCACGCCTGAGGGCAAGGCCAAAGTCCTTGATTTTGGCCTTGCCAGAACTGACGACGGTGCACAGTCATCAACCGGTGAGCTAGACAGCCCTACCCTCACAACTCCGAAACCTCAGCACTCACCAACTATCACTGGGGCGATATTGGGCACGGCTGCGTATATGAGTCCTGAGCAGGCAAGGGGCCGTCGTGTCGATAAACGAACGGATATCTGGTCATTCGGTGTGGTACTTTACGAGATGCTCGTTGGTGCGAGCCCGTTTGTTGGCGAGACTGTAAGCGACTCAATCGGTGCAGTGCTGCACAAGCAATTGGATCTCGAACAACTACCCTCGCAGACACCTGCCAGCGTGCGGCGTGTGCTGAGGCGTTGCCTCGAGCGAGATAAAGGCCTGCGATACCGCGATATCGGCGACGTACGACTGGAGTTGCTTAACCCGTCAGAACCGAAGGAGAGCGTTGTAGCAACGGCTTCTGCCGGAACGCGCACGCTCGCTGGTGCTGGCTGGGTCGCTGCGATGGTGTTCGGCTTGCTCGCTGTGTTCGCTCTTATACGTTCAGATGTAAATCCAGCACCGCTTCATGCCAGCGTAGTGATGCCCGACGGGGTACGTGTCGAGCAAGTCGCGGTGTCGCTCGACGGCCGGCGACTCGTCATCATCGGTCGTGTGTTCGAGACCGGCAGGCCTGATGCCTCATTCAGGCATATCGCGTATGTCCGTGAGTTGTCGTCCGGTGACATGCAGCAAGTTGATGTGCTGGATGACCCTTGGTACGCGGCGTTCTCACCCGACGGTCGATGGATCGCGTTTGCTGTCAACAGCGCTAACGGCATCGACTCCGAGATTATGCGGTTGCCCGCGGATCTATCCGGCTCACCAACCCGGCTGTGCTCGCTCAACACGTCGGCTCGCGTGCAAGGCCGGGGCTGGTTCTCGTGGACGCCCGACAACAATATCGCTTTCCACGACGGCGCCACCATGGAATTGGTGGTCGTGAGTGCGGGCACTGGCGAGGAGATCCGGCGCGTGCCCATCGCGGGCGACGAGATCGATCGGCCGCTAGGGGGATTCATAGGCCCATTCGGCGACCGCTGGGTCACGCTCGGGCAGCCGATGTTCACCGACAACGGGTACCGTGAGGATGTGCTGCTCGTCGACACCATCACGGGTGAAGCTGTGCGGCCGATACGAGGCGCGGCTAACGCTGTGCTTGCTGATGACGATCGCGTGCTGTTCACGCGTGGTTCTCAGATTTTCGAGTCGGGCTTTGATCAACACACTCTGCAGATCACCGGCGAGATCCGCCCAGTGCACGAGGGTCTTGCAGCTGATGTGGCGTGGGGTGATGGCAGGTTTAACATCTCTCCAACCGGGGTGCTCGCGTACAGGCCCGGCGGTGTGCGGGGAACCAAGCGTACCATCGTCCAGCTTGATATGAACTTCAACGAGACGCCCTGGTCCACCGAGGAGCGTTCTTTCGAAACCGACATAATCGCTACAACAGATATGCAGCGAATGGCTGTCGTGGCTTCGAGTATCACAGGACTCTACGAGGTCTGGGTCGCCGACACCGAACGCCGCCGTTTCCGGAAACTGCTCGGCGAGCCGGGGCTGGACTTCTCTGACCCGCACTTCTCACCCGACGGTGAAACGATCATCGCCACGCGCGGCGACTTCAGTTCGGAATCGGCGGATCAGCTAGTGAGTGTACCGTTCGATGGCACGGCTACTCCTGAGGTCATTTACACGACTCAGCCTGGCGAACTGGTTACTCCATTTGGAATATCGCCCGACGGAAAGTGGATTCTGGCTCGCCTCGGTGCCTTCATGAACGACGCAACCTATGTGGAGATACCGATCGAAGGCGGGCTAGAGCCGCGAGTGCTGCTTGGTCTAGAGCCGGGCACGTTCGATCTGTCGTACGCGCCCACCGACATCCCGCTGATCTCCTATATCTCCTCTCAATCCGGCCAGCGCCACCTGTATGTCCGCAAGATCGAGGATGGCCGGTTGGGCACTGAAGTGAGGGTATCAGATGACGAAGTTGTCGCTGGAGGATGGCACGATTTCGATGTCGGAGATGGCAAGAGTGAGGCCGTTGTGTCCTATCTCGGCGCGGACCGCAAGGTGTACACCAGACCAGTCTGGTCAGATGGCCGGATCCGGATCGGCGAACGCAGCGGACTGCCGGACAACGGATCCCAGTACCTTGATGTCGGCGGTGCTCCAGGTCTCGGGGGCTTTGCCATCAAGCGGGGCGAAGACGAGGCTCCTATCACGCGGGTTGATATTGTGACCAATTGGCTCGAGTTGCTCAATAATTGACCCAACGAAACTGCGCTACATGGAGAACAAGATGCCTGGAATTCGCAGCTGTAATTATCATGCCCTACGGCTCATACTCGGAATACTTTGTCTCATGAATGGAGCTACAACCGGGCAAGAACCGGGAGTTGTTCTGCCGATGCGTGAGCAGGCCGCGGTCATTGACCGAATTCTGCATGAACGCCTCGACACGCTTGTTCCAGCTCTGATGCGCGAGCATGAAATTGACATGTGGGTCATCATCGGCCGTGAGTACAACGAAGATCCGGTCCTGAGAACCATGCTACCAGCCAATTGGCTCAACGCACGACGGCGCACGATTCTGCTCTTTCACGATACAGGTGACAGCGTCGACAGGCTGGCAGTCGCAAGGTACGCCGTTGGTGAGCACTTCGAAGCCGCCTGGGATCCTGCTGTCCAGCCCGACCAATGGGACCGGCTTGCTGAGATCATCACCGATCGTGATCCGAATCGGATTGCGGTGAACACCTCGGAGATATTTGCACACGCAGATGGTCTCACTCATTCCGAATACGAACAACTGCTCGCTGCGTTGCCCAAGCAGTTGCAAGGCAGAATCGTCTCGGGTGAACGTCTTGCCGTGAATTGGCTCGAGACACGCACTGCTACTGAACTCGATTTCTATGCGTCCGTCTGCCGAATAGCACATGAGATCATGGCAGAGGCGTTGAGCGAGCGAGTGATCCAACCAGGAATCACAACGAGCGACGATGTGAAATGGTGGACCAGAGAGCGCATCAATGAGCTGGGACTCGATACTTGGTTCCATCCGCTTGTCTCGATCCAACGCAAGGGCACCGGCACGGATCTACTCGAGATGATCTCAGGGGGCGAACAGGTCATACAACGCGGTGACTTGTTGCATATGGATATGGGAATCGAGTACTTACGACTTCACACTGACACACAGCAAATGGCTTATGTTCTGCTCGCCGATGAGACCGAGGCCCCAACTGGGATGCGCGACGCATTCAGAATGGGCAATACAATGCAGGATATCCTGACGGGCCAATTCGCCGAGGGTCGTACCGGCAACGACACTTTGATCGACGCTCTCGCGCAGGCTGAGACACGCGGCATCGAGGGCATGATCTATACCCATCCGCTCGGCCTCCACGGCCACGCCGCCGGACCGGCGATCGGGCTGTGGGATAAACAGGGCGGAGTGCCCGGAACGAGATCGGAAGAGCACACG
>WUAK01000296.1 GCA_009827205.1 Phycisphaeraceae bacterium
GCCGAGCGGTACGACCGAATGGATTTCCTCATCCACTCGATCGCGTTCGCCGACCGGACCTGGCTTGCCAAAGGCAACTTCCACGAGACTCCGCGCCAAGCCTACCTGGACGCCATCAATATCTCCGCGTACACCCTGCTCGGTCTCGCTCGGGCGGCAAAGCCCATCATGGAACGCTCAGGAGGCGGTTCGATCCTCGGCATGAGCTACTACGGCGCCGAGAAGGTCGTGCCCGGGTACAACGTCATGGGTGTCGCAAAGAGCTGCCTCGAGTCGACGATGCGCTACCTCGCGGCCGAGCTCGGCGAGTTCGGCATCCGTGTCAACACGATCTCGGGCGGCTACCTCCGCACGCTGGCATCCTCCGCTGTCGGGGGCGCCGATGAGATCTCGAAACACAATGACGTGCGTGCCCCACTCAGACGGAACGTCGAGGGCGAGGACGTTGGCAAGACCGCCGCATACCTCGTGAGCGACCTCTCCTCGGGCGTCACGGGCGAGAATATCTACGTTGATTGCGGCGTAAACACGATCGGCGTCTGAGAACCCCCGAGGTTCGGTGGTCATTCGGGGATTTCCTCAAGCACCGCCCAAAGCACTGCCGATACTTAGTTTATGAGCTCGATCGGTGCTGGCATCGCGGCCTCAGTCTCAGCCATCGGCGCTGCAGAGCGCACCGTCGTCGCTAAGAAAGCCGCCGAGAAACGCGACGAAGCGCAAGTCCGCAAAAAGCTTCAGGACCGATTCGACAGCGCCACCGCGGATGTCGAAGAGACGAGCGCCGTCGTCGAGATCCAGCAGGATGACGAAAGCCCCGCGGACGATCGGCAGGAGCACAAGCCGAGCGTCCACGCAGAGCAAAAACAAACGAAGGACGGCCAGAACCGTCCCTCGCTCGATATTCAGGCTTGACTCTTCGTCTTATTTTTTGCCGCTGAAGAACGAAGCGATCTTGTGGATCGTGGTTGCCCTTCCCATCGCGCCGATTGATTCGGTGAGCGGGATCTCCTTGGGGCAGACCTTGACGCAGTTCTGGGCGTTGCCACAGTCGGCGACGCCGCCCGGGCCAGCGAGTTCGTCTAGACGATCGCCCTTGAGCTGCTTGCCGGTCTCATGGTTGTTGAAGAGACGCGCCTGGCTGATGGCGTGCGCCCCAATAAAGGCGTTGTCCCACTTGGACTCGTCTTCTTCGATCGTGAACTGCGGGCAGGCCTCGAGGCAGCACCCACACGACATGCATTCGGACAGTTTGTAGTGCGTCTGCTGCGACTCCGGGCTCTCTTTCGGGCCCGGGCCGAGCGAGTAGGTGTTGTCGATGGGCACCCAAGCCTTGACGCGCTTGAGGTTATGGAACAGCCTCTCGCGGTCTACCCACAGGTCGCGGACAACAGGAAACTTGCTCATGGGTTCGAGCGTGATCGTGTCGCCGTCGCGTGGGGCGTAGTCGTCGATGAGGCAGGTGCACGACTGGCGGACCTTGCCGTTGATGACCATGGTGCACGCGCCGCACACTTCTTCGAGGCAGCCCGAGTCCCAAACGACCGGCGTGACTTCTTTGCCGTCCACCGTGACCGGCTTCTCAGCGATCTGCTTCAGGCAACTGATGACGTTCGCGTTCAGCTCGGGCTGAACGTCGAACTCGCTCCAGTAGCTGGGCTTACCGGGCCCGTCGCACCGCAGGATGCGGAAGCGGACGGTTCGTCCCTGCTTGGCGGTCGCCGTGTGTGTTGCTGATGTGGTAGCCGTGTTGCTCATCTTGAAATCCTCAGGATGCCGCTGCAGTCTCTTGCTTCTTCTCGTTTGCCTTCGAATCGGTCTTGCCGTAGGTGCGGGGGCGCGGCTTGACGAGCCGTGTGTCGATCTCGTGCAAGTCGATCCGCGTCGCGTTGCCCTCGAACTTGGCGACGGTCGTCTTCATGAAGTTATCGTCGTCGCGATCGGGGTAATCGAGTCTGTAGTGCGAGCCTCGCGATTCCTTGCGGACGATGCCGCCCTTGATGATCGCCTCGGCGAGGATGAGCATGTCACCAGTCGCGCGAGTGAACGAAAGGGATTGGTTTGTCCAGCTCGCCGCGTCACCGAGCCTGACTCGGCTGAATCGATCACGCAGTTCCGAGAGCTTCTGCTCGGCCTTCTCGAGCCTCTCGCCAGTCTTCACAACGGTCGAGGCCTCAGTCATCTCTACACCGAGCTCGTTCGCGATCGTGTAGGGGTTCGTCTCGGGGGATGAATCAGCAGTGCCAGTATCAACGAGAGACTTGTTGTAGTCCTCTTCTTGCTTGGCCGCGTCGTCGAAGAGCGATTGCTCGGCGTCATTGCCGCCGTTGTTCTTGACGTAGTTCGCGACGGACAGCCCGTTGTACAGACCATCGAAGATGCACGAGAGCAGCGCGTTGGCACCGAGCCGGGTCGCACCGTGGTAGGCGAAGTTCACCTCACCGAACGCGTAGAGCCCCTCGATGTTGGTCATCATGTTGTTCGGCGCACCGAGCTGCATGCCCAGGCCCATCTCGGTCCCGATGGGCGGCATCTCGCCCGGGTTGTGCATGCCGTGAGGCTGCGTCGGGGCGTAGTTGCCCTTGGTGTAGGTGGTCCAGATGCCACCCATGCTGTAGTGGACAGCGGGGAAGATCCGCATCGGGTTCTCGCGAGGATCCTCTCCCACGAATTTCTGATAGATCTCGAGGATGGCTCCGAGCCTGCTGTCGAGGTACTCGCGGTCTTTATGGGTCAGGTCGAGATAGACCTGGTTCTCGCCGAAGACACCCATTTTGTCGTTGACGCAAACATCGAAGATCTCCCGGCTTGCGAGATCGCGCGGCACAAGGTTGCCGTAGTCCGGGTATCGCTCCTCAAGGAAATACCAGCGTTCCCCTTCGGGAATGTCGCGACCAGGCCTTGTATCGCCCGCCTTCTTGGGCACCCAGACGCGGCCTCCCTCGCCTCGCGCAGACTCGGACATGAGTCGGCACTTGTCGGCGCCAGGGATCGCGGTCGGGTGTACCTGGATCATCTCGGGATTGCCGTACCACACACCGTGCCTGTAGCAGCGGGCCGCGGCAGCGCCGGTGCAGATCACCGAGTTGGTGCTCTTGCCGAACACAAGCCCGCAGCCGCCGGTCGCCATCACGACCGCGTCGCCCCTGAAGCTCCGTGTCTGCATGGTCCGCATGTCCTGCGCGACGATGCCCACAGCCTTGCCGTCTTTGATGATCGGCGCGAGGAATTCCCAGAACTCGTACTTTGTGACCTTGCCCTCGCTCTCGTAACGCCTCGTCTGCTCGTCGAGTGCGTAGAGAAGCTGCTGACCGGTCGATGCGCCTGAGAAGTGTGTCCTCTTGAACAGCGAGCCGCCGAACAATCTGAGCTGCCTGTACCCCTCGCTCGTGCGGTTGAACGGCACGCCCATCCGGTCGAGCAGGTCAATGATCTTTGGCCCGAAGTTGGCCATCTCCAGAACTGGCGCCTGGTCTGCGAGATAGTCGCCGCCGTAGATCGTCTCGTCGAAGTGCTGGTACTCGCTGTAGCCCTGCTGCTTGGCGATGTCGTTGGCCGCGTTGATGCCGCCCTGGGCGCACACGGAGTGTGAGCGTTTGACGGGCACCATCGAGAACAGGTCAACCGGGATGTCCTGCTCCGCAATTCGGATCGCAGCCGCGAGCCCGGCCAAGCCCCCACCGACGACAATCACGCGTTTTTGTT
>WUAK01000297.1 GCA_009827205.1 Phycisphaeraceae bacterium
TCGGGCGGCAACATCAGCTACGCGCACCTGATCCCTGTCGGTGAGCGGCTTGAGATGTGGACGAACACGTACAAAGCGTCGGAGGCGGTGCTCTCTAACCGTGGGCCGGAGATCGCTGCGACGCACCGAAGGGATGGGAACGTCACGACTTGGTTTGCCGACAAAGCATCTAAGACTCTGGGTGTCCATCGGAATACCGACAAGAATGCCTGGAGCGGCAACATCGCGTACAACGACAACCACGTTGACTTCCGAGCCAACTGGTACGCCCACGACAAGGTTACACAGACCGGCGAATACTTCCCGAGACTCAAGTTCCCAGAGGGCAAAGAGCCCGATTCGTTCTACCACGATGTTCTCTTCCATGACGAAGAGGGCTTCACGAGCAACCACTTCCTCGGCATCTTCACCCGGGCGGGCGAGACCAAGGAAGACTATAAGGCGATCTGGGACTAGCTCTTCATGGGGGGTGGATCGGGGCTATGCGATGAAGCGGCGCGGGATTACGTTGCTTGATGTGATCATCATTGTCATCGTATTGCTGGTACTGGCTGTCACACTTATACCAACATACTTCATTGGCAAGCATGCAGATGTACTCTTGCGAGACGCAACCCAGGTTCGTGGAATCGGGCAGGGCATGACCCTTTGGGCGGATTCGAACGATGGCAGGTACCCGATGCCTTCCAAGATCGATCGACCGGATGCAACAGTTCCAGAAATCGATCGAGCCAAAGATACAACAGCGAACATCATGGCGCTTCTCGTGAGCGACCGGCACATTACCACCGAGTTATTGGTAAGCCCTGCCGAGAAGAACCGTCGAGTATCTGTTTACAAAGAGTACGACACGGAGAAACCGGAAGCTGCGGTCGATCCCGCTCGTGCGCTCTGGGATCCGGGACTGAGTGCAGACTTTACATCTGAAACTGGAGGCAACATCAGCTACGCACATCTCATCCCTGTCGGAGAGCGGCTTGAGATGTGGTCCAACACTTACGAAGCCTCTGAAGCGATACTCTCAATCCGCGGTCCTGAGATCTCTAAAGTGAGCCGGACAGAAGGCCAGGTGAAAACGTGGTTCTCAAACCCGAGATCAATCACGCTGAGAACCTTCAGTAGTAACAAGAGCTGGTGGAGCGGCAACATCGCGTACAACGACAACCATGTTGATTTTCATAACAACTGGTACGCCCACGACAAGGTTACACAGACCGGCGAATACTTCCCGAGACTCAAGTTCCCAGAGGGCAAAGAGCCCGATTCGTTCTACCACGACGTCATATTCCACGACGAAGAGGGCTTCCCGAGCAACCACTACCTCGGCATCTTCACCCGGGCGGGCGAGACGAAGGAAGACTACAAGGCGATCTGGGACTGACAGGCCCCAAATGGCCCTAAGCTAGGGGCATGCCTGAGCCATCAACACTGCGGACCGCGACCGACGAGTTTCTTGAGCAGGAGGCCTCCATCCGCATGGGCGGGGGTGCCAAGGCGATCGATCGGCAGCACGCCAAGGACCGGCTGACGGCTCGCGAGCGTATAGAGAAGCTTGTCGATCCGGGGTCGGTGTTCCAGGAGCTCGGGCTCTGGGCTGCGTTTGGGATGTACAAAGAGCACGGCGGGGCGCCCGCGGCTGGCGTGGTGACGGGGGTCGGGACGGTCTCGGGCCGGAGGCACATGATCATCGCCAACGACGCGACGGTGAAGGCCGGGGCGTTCTTCCCGATGACGTGCAAGAAGATCATCCGTGCGCAGCACATCGCGCGCAAGGCGAGGCTGCCGCTGATCTATCTGGTGGACTCGGCGGGCGTGTACCTGCCTCTGCAGGAGGACGTCTTCCCGGACACGGACGACTTCGGGCGGATCTTCTACCTCAACAGCCGGATCTCCGCGGAGGGCATCCCTCAGATCGCGGCGATCATGGGCTTCTGTGTCGCGGGGGGCGGGTACCTGCCCGTGCTGTGCGACACGCTGCTGATGACCGAGGGCTCGGGGCTGTACCTTGCGGGTCAGGCGCTGGTGAAGGCGGCGATTGGTCAGGACGTGACGGACGAGGAGCTTGGCGGCGCAGAGATGCATGCGAGCATCTCGGGCACGATCGACTTCAAGGAGCCGAACGACGACGCGTGCCTGCAGCGGGTGCGCGAGCTGGTTTCGAAGTATCCGGACAAGCCCGCGAGTGATGAGCAGTCGGCGCCCTCGTTCAAGCCGGGCGAGGACATCTACGACCTGTTCACCGACAAGCCGGGCGAGCAGTACGACGTGCGGGACATCCTCGCGTGCATCGTGGACTCGCGTAGTGCGCCAAACGACGACGGGCACGAGTCGCTCGAGCCCGACATGGACGAGTACAAGTCCGAGTACGGGCAGTCGCTCTGCTGCGCGTACGCGAAGATCGGGGGCATGCCCGTGGGGATCGTTGCCAATCAGGGCATGCTGACCGAGCGGACGATGCCCGGCGGCAAGGCTGGCCCGAGCAAGTCGTCGAACATGCCCCGCGTGATCTACGACGACTCGGCGGACAAGGCGGCGCGGTTCATCATGGACTGCAACCAGCGCAAGGTGCCCATCGTGTTCTTCCACGACACGACCGGGTTCATGGTCGGGCGCGACAGCGAGCAGGGCGGCATCATCCGCGCGGGCGCCAAGATGGTCAACGCGATGAGCAACTGCATCGTCCCCAAGCTCGTCGTCATCACCAACGCTTCCTACGGCGCGGGCAACTACGCGATGTGCGGCCGGGCGTTCGAGCCATTCCTCAGCTTCGCCTGGCCCGGCAGCAAGTGCGCGGTCATGGGCGCCGCGCAGGCGTCGGGCGTGCTTGCGATGATCGAGGAGCGGAGCCGGCAGCGCAAGGGCGAAGAGATCGACAAGGCGACGCACGACGAGATCCTTGACGCGGTGCGCGCCAGCTACAACGAGCAGCAGGACATCCGCCACGGGGCAGCCCGTGGCTGGATCGACCGGGTGATCGAGCCCCACAAGACGCGCGAGGAGCTGATCGAGGGCCTGCGCTCGGCGCTGCAGGGCTGGGACCTGTCGCGTGAGTTCAAGACGGGTGTTCTGCAGACGTGAGTTCACCTGACCCGGAGTTTGCATGGTCAATTCATCGATAGCCGAGGCGCTGGATCACTTGCTGCAGGGGCGAACGGGCGAGCGAGAGACGCCCGAATCTGTTGCGCGGTTTCGCGAGAAGCTCGGCCACATCGTGCCGGAGTGGTACACGGAGATGATGCTGCACTGGCCCCTTGGCGGGGCGCCGCTGTACTTTCCGCATCTCTGCACCACGGCGTGCATGCGATGGAACACTCTCGAGAGCGTTCTCGACGAAACGTTCAACTACTTCCCAGCTGCGTACATATATGAACAGGGCTACATCCCGGTTGCCCGGTGTGCCATGTGCAGCGGTGATCAGTACTTCGTTGCATTTTCTCAGACCACTATCGCCCAGATTATCCGCTACACCAATGAGCAGGACAATCCGCCGTTGATCCAGATCTTCCACGACGCATCCGACCCCGACGAAATGATGACCCCGGAAGCGTGTGTTGTGGTTGCTCAGAATCTCAGTGGGTTCTTCATGTATGCTGCGGTTGCAGACGAAGAGCTCGAAGAAACTGAGTTTGAGATCGGAAA
>WUAK01000298.1 GCA_009827205.1 Phycisphaeraceae bacterium
CTCTTCCGATCTCCATCTTCTCATCTTTCATTTTGACTTCCTTGGTTTCTTACTTGATCCGAGAGCATGTCTCGTGCGAACATATGTTCACGCGGCATCCGTTTCGCCGCGCGGGGGTCATGCCTCGACGTATCTGTTGGAAGAGAAGAGAGGGATCATCACATGAACAGGACTATCAAGTCTGCTTTTGCGATCGGCGTTGCGTTCGCCGCCGCGACTGCAACTGCGGACATCCGCTGGGACGAGGACATCGACGGCGATCTGTCCAGCGACAACTTCAACCCGACGCTGCTCTCGTTCGGGCCCGGCTCGAACATGGTGTTCGGCGACACCTCGCCCAACCCGAACCTCGACCCGGACTATTTCACCTTCGAGATCCCCGCGGGCTACGAGCTCTCGTCGGTCATCTTCGAGGAGTACGACCGAGTCAACGAGCAGTCGTTCTTCGCCGTCGAAATCGGCACACAGATCACTGACCTCGGCGACCCGAGCGGCCTGCTCTCGGCGCTGCTCATCGGCTCCGTGCCCGGCACCATGCAGGGCGATGAACTCCTCGATGATCTCCAGAACCCCAACGTCTTCGGCGGGTTCATGGGCAACCTGGGTCCGGGCACCTACACCTTCTGGTTCCAGGAGACCGGAGTCGAGACCAACTACGGGTTCGACTTTGTGCTCAAGCCGATCCCCGCGCCTGCTTCCGCAGCCGTCCTCGCCGGGGGCCTGCTGTTCGTCCGCCGCAGACGCTAATCGAGCAATCACAACGGTTTATGTGGGCAGCCCGTCGTGCGTCGGCGGGCTGTCTTTCTGCGCAAGGATCACTTCAGACTCCAATGCGAGGCTCACCCGATCACCGATCTAGAATGGTGGGGCAGAACAACTCAACTGGGAGGCGAACCGATGTCCAACCCGATCAGACTCTACGACGGCGACGCTGATGAACTCATGTCAGGCGAGCACGCCGAGCGCGTCTCACTCCTGCCGGGTGATTCCCCGGCTTCTCCGCGGGCGAACGCATCCGTGTCCCCTGGGGGCAGGACATGCTCCGCGACATGCTCGACGGCAGGTACCGAACCGTGATCTGCGGTGTCAACGAGCAGGACAACTCGCACGGCATCGTTGCGCAGCTGGTTCACCTCGTCACCTCGAGCCAATGGACAGAACAAACACTCACGCACTACGCCAAAGTCTTCCAGGAATCAGTCAGCGTGCACGCGGCTCATGACCACGAGCCGTATGTGCTCAAGTACGACCTCGACAGTGTGCTCATCCTCGCGCTGCTGAGACCACGTGGGCAGGATCACTTCACCGTGCAGGACCTCTCCCGAGGCTTCGCGACCATCTCCAAGATGCTCAGGGGCAGGCGCGACCGCCAGCCCGTCGCGTCGGTCTCGTTCCTCGGTGCGCGCTCAAACAGCCTCGTCGATGAGAACGGCAAAGAGCCAAGCTTTGAGACGGTGCTCCGGACGATGTACCAGGCCGGCTATCGAGGCGATGTATACCCGGCGCCGACACTCTGGTCTAAAGGCGATGTTGGTGTCTTCGCGACCTACCCCTTCCCAGAGGGTGTGCAGCGCATGCGAGAAGGCAGCAGCTGATTCATCGCGATGAATGCCGATCGTTTGATTTCGATGCTCGAGTCATTCCCTCCGATGCTCCGCGCATCGGTGCAGGGGCTGACCGAGAGTGAGATCAGATGGAAGCCGGAATCCGGCGCATGGTCCGTGCTCGAGATCGTGTGCCACATCGCGGATGAAGAGATCGAAGATTTCCGCCCCCGCGTGCTGGGCACGCTCGCCGACCCGTCCAAGCCCTGGTCGCCAATCGACCCAGAAGGAGTCGCGGTCCAGAGGGTGTACAACGAGCAGAAACTCTCCGAGCGGATCGATCAGTTCGACCAGGAACGCAGCCGATCCGTCGAACTGCTCCGATCGCTTGCCGACCCCGAATGGGACCACGCTTACGAGCATTTTCAGTTCGGGCCCATCCGAGCTGGGGACGTCATGCTGAGCTGGGTCGCCCACGACATGCTGCACCTCAGGCAGATCGCCAAGCGGCGATTCGAACTCGCCACGGTTGCCGGCACCGGGTTCGATACGTCGTACGCCGGTTCTTTGTAAGCTCTGGGCTTCTCGATTACCGATCAATCGGGAAGACCGCTTAGGGGAACCCGCCAATGGATGAACAGAACACTCCACAGGATCAGCAACAGCCCGCACCGCAGGCACCTCCGCCTCCGCCCGCTTCATCCCATGGGCCGAGCGGCATGCTGGTCAGGCCGATGCGATACTCACCAGAGACATTTAAGTCGCTCTATTTGTGGTGGATGATTCTCGCGATAGTTGGTTCAGTTCTCACCATAACCATTATCGGAGCGATACTTGGGCTGCCAATTTTGATCGCAGCTGCCGTTATCTTCTACATCATGTTGTTCAAGTGCTGGAACCAGATACAAGACGGGCACCAGAAGACAACTCCCGGTAAAGCAGTTGGTTTTATGTTTATACCATTCTTCAATCTCTACTGGCTATTTGTTGCCTTGCACGGCCTTGCGCAGAATCTAAATGCATACTGCGAGCGTCATGGCATCAGCGCTCCTCGTGTTAATGAGGGTCTGGCTATGACCTTGTGCGTTTTGATTCTCTGTACATTGATCCCATATGTTGGACTCTTAGTAGGAATCGCCGTGATCGTTATCGCGATTATCTTGTACGCCCAGTTCAAGAACGCTTCAATGGCGATCGCAGCCAGCCCGGCACCGAGCTCCTAATAGCGGATCAGAGCTGGATCCTGCTCGCGATAGGCATCCGCCGACCAGTTCCAAACGCGACACCCGTCACCTTCAGGCCGACGGGTGTTTGCTTGCGCTTGTACTCGTTGATCGCGATCAAACGAACGATCCGCTCGACGGTTTGTGCGTCGAAACCGGTCTCCTTGATGATCGTCGGTGCGAGCTGGTGCAGCTCGACGTGCCTGCGCACAATCTCATCCAGGACGTCGTAGGGGGGCAGCGAGTCGAGATCACGCTGGTCCGGTGCCAGCTCGGCGCTGGGCGGCTTGGTGATTGTGTTCTCTGGGATGGGCGGCGTCTCGAACCCGAGCTCGCCGTGCAGATCATTGATGTAGCGTGAAAGCGCATAGACAAGATTCTTCGGGACATCGTTCAGGACACCGAGCCCGCCGTTCATGTCGCCGTAGAGCGTGCAGTAACCCACCGCGAGCTCGCTCTTGTTGCCCGTTGTCAGCAAGAGCGCCCCGGTCCGGTTCGAAAGTGCCATAAGCACCGCGCCGCGAACGCGTGACTGCAGGTTCTCTTCGGTGATATCGGGCAACGACTCACCCAGCTTCGAAAGGTCGAGCGCACCGAAGAGGCTGTTGAGCATGGACTCGTAGCCCGCGTAGGGTTCCTCGATCGGCGCGACCGCGAATCCGCACCCGAGCCGATCTGCGAGATCCTTCGCGTCTGTGACCGAGTGATCAGACGAGTATTTCCCGGGCATCGCGATACCGGTTACGTTCTCAGCACCGAGCGCTCGGCACGCGACGGCAGCCGTGAGCGCCGAGTCGATCCCGCCCGACAGCCCTAGGCAGACCTTGGTGAAGCCCGTCTTGCGTGTGTAGTCGCGCACGCCGAGTGT
>WUAK01000299.1 GCA_009827205.1 Phycisphaeraceae bacterium
CCGATCTCGCTCTTGGCACCCGCAGGGTCACCCTTGCTCTCGGCGACCGCCGCGAGACCGAACTGGGCGCCAAGCCTGTGGATCGCCCAGCCCTCACCGCCCTCGTCCGAATCCGCGACCGCGCGGTACAGGCCCTCGGCCTTGGTCAGCATCCCGGCGATCTCGTCCGCCGAGAGCAGGTCTTCCTCGGCATACTCGCCCGTGGGCTGGTTGTTCTCATCGAGCGCAAGCTCAGAACCCGGCGCGACACCCTTGATCGCGGCCTCAAGGTACACATCAGCCTCGCGGAGCGAGGTCATGGGTGTGATGCCCTTGATGTCGCCGTGCTGTGCGCGGATGGCGCTCAGGGTTGTGGGCGAGGGGTTGTTCACGGTGTAGTCCACCGAGCCGGCAACTTCCTCGAAGGCCTCGTTGACCTTGGTGTTGGCCCGATCTTTCAGGTATCCAAAGCCGGCGTATGCCAAGACGATCGCCGCGATGATGAACAGCGCGGGCGTGCTCCACTTCTGGAGCATGTCGATGAAGTCTTGATTGATCCGGCTCTCATCTAGGCCGGCGCCCTCGCGGATCTGGTCGGTGCGGTTGTCCATCAAACAAGCTCCATCCAAGCCGAGCACACTCGCCGCCCGGGAAGGGGATCGTAGAGCCCGAGGGCCGACGTTTATTGGCTCTGGGTCCAGAACTTCCAGGGCTCGTTGGACGCGAGAACCCCGCTTGGAACGAGCGTCTCACGGATAAGCCTGACCAGATCCCCCACCCTGTCGTCCGTCTTCACCGAGACGCTCGCGTCAGTCGCCCAGTCGGGCTCGCCCAGATCGGCTCTCAGGGCAACGGTCAGGTCAGGCTCACGATCGAGGACAATTCTCGGATCGCCCGATTCGATATCCCCCGTAGCGATGAGCAGATCGCACGACCCGATGAGCCGGCGTGCAACCCCGATCGCCTCCGATTCGACCCCCGCCGCTTCGCGCAGACCAGGGGTGTCGGACCAGCGGACCACGAGCCCACCAAGATCGATCGCAGCGCCGACATGGTCCCTCGTCGTCCCAGGCATATCCGCGGTCAGCGCAAGCTCTCGACCCGCCAGCGCGTTGAGCAGCGAGCTCTTGCCGACGTTTGCTGGTCCCACAACGGCAACCAACGGCGGTTCTAGCAAATAGTTAAGCCGACGATCAGACTCGGTCGCATCAGCATCGTGTTCGCGCACATTGGTGCGCCAGCGATCGTGCTGAACAAGAAGCAAGTCAACCGCGAGCGGGCTTTGTGCGTGCGCCAGCGCCGCAAGCGCACGAGCCTCGACTTCGCTTCGTGCTTCAGGGTACGCGGTTTGAGGATCAACCTCATCAACGATCGCGATACCACTCCCGCGGATCGCAGCCAGCAGTGCGTCTGTCACCGCAACACCGCCGTGTGGTGTGAGCTGCGCAAAGCCCGGGGACCAACGGATCGCGAGCCCCTTGTCCACACCCGCGAGCGAGGTCAGCCTCACCTGGCCGACCTCCAAGCGATGGATGCCCAGCTTTGTGAGCGAATCTTCGAGCTCTTGCGCTGAATCGCAGACGATATCGACGACCGCCAGAGCCGCGGCACGTCCTTGAGGCGTCGCGAGTCTTGCGCGGGCGCTCATCCTTCGTCATCATCCCCGTCGGCTTTCCCGATGAGCTTTGAGCGGGCCGCGCCGATGCCGATGAGCTGGAGATCAGGCACGATGCTCTCAACGAGGTCGTCGTCTTCGAAGAGCAGTCTCGCGTCGCCCCCCGTTGCGATGATCTGCGGGTATGCCTCATAGAACCCCGCGTATCGCTCGGCGAGGTAGCGAACCGCGCCGCGCGCTGCCGCCTGGGCCCCGAGCAACATCGCGTGATCGGTCGTCTTCCCAAAGGGCTCGAGCGGGCTGGGCATGTCAGAGATCTGCAGGCTCGGGAGCGCCGGCGCTTTGTCTGCGAGCGCTTCGAGCATGAGCTGGCCCCCAGCGATGATCGCACCGCCGTGGAATACGCCCTGGCCGTCTACGAAGTCGCACGTGAGCGCGGTCCCCGCATCCACCACGATGCACGCCTGACCGACTACTGCGAACGCGCCGAGCGCGACAAGGAAGCGATCGAGCCCGGTCGTGACTGGGTCGGGCAGCGTGTGCGCGATGGGGACAGGCATGTCCTCGCCGAGCTGCTGGACGCTCATACCCGTTTCGTGGCGCAGAGCCTCGGCGATCGCGGGCGTGGCTGCTTTATTCACGGAAGCAAGCAGCACAATCTCAGGGTCGGCGTCGAGCAGCCCCGCGGCTGCCTTGGCGACATGATCGGGCGACCCACTCGGGACGCTGGTCGCTCTGGTCACGGACAGATTCTCGACCAGCCCGATCGAGGTGTTGGTGTTGTTGACCGCGACGGCGATGATCTTGCCAGGCGCGTTGAATTCGGATGATCCGCTGGGTGTCTGGTCCAATCTTTTTGTCTCCGCGTTCTCGCCCGCTCGGGGTCGGTTTGGGACGATACCCTACGCCTGTCGCCAAGGCGGGCGACTGGGAGGTGGCGGTGACCCAGGAGCGGTGCGAAGCAGACAAATCGATCGAACGGGTCGCTGTGGACGAGATGGTCTTCCCCCTCGGTGTCTACCCGATCGAGCCCATGGAGCCCAAGCAGGGCTACACGCTCGAATTCGAATCTGCCGACGGCGATGACAAATCAGGCGACTGGGAAGAGTGGCCCGACCGTTACGTCTTCGACATCGTGATCTCCGCCGAGCGCCTGCCGGGCCTCGTCCAGAGCCTGCTGGCGCTGATGCCCCAGAAGATTTACCCCATCCTCGACGTGCTGGGGCGGGACGCTTTCCGCGAGATCGATCCATATATCAGCTATGAACGGATCGGCCTCGATCAGCTTCTTGACGGCCTGATCAGGTTCAGGGACTTCTTCTTCGAGGACGGCCTGATCGGGTTCGGAGCCATGAGCGACAACCCGTTTCTCTACATTTTTGTAGATGAGCATAAAATTGTGACGGTCCGCGCCGAGCCGGTGATCAAAGACCGAATCGAGAGCGTCCTTCGTGCCTTCGAGTTGAAGGAACGCGACGACCCAGCAGGTGCGGATTCGGTCGCTCACGAGCACCGCGGGGTGCTGCGGATCGCTGAAGATCGTCCAGATCTTCTTGGTGTGGACGAAATCGTTGAACGGCTGCGCGACGATTGGCGGCTCTTACTAAACGTCGACCCCGAACAGAACTATGACGACCGGGGTCGTCCTTTAGGAGTCACAGCGTGGCGATGCCTGGTCCGGACACCCGGAAAGTCGGGCATGGGCAGATACGCCGAGATTTTGCTGACCGCAGACTGCCTCAGGGAAGCAGAGGACATGGCTGCAGATGCGCTTCTGGGGGAACTGGACGTGGATCAGCTTGAAGAACCAGTGGTCATTTCCGCCGATCGGCTCGGCCCGAAGGAGTTCCGGCGCGAGCTGGGCGAGGAGATTCCTGGAGTCGAGCGATCGCTCGGGAAGCCGAAAGTCTGGTCGAAGAAGTGGCTCACAGGCGAAACTGGATGAACCCGGCGTTTGCGTCAGCGGGTCGGGGTGTGTATCTTCCGTGTCGGCGGGGCTCGCACTGAGGCAACACCCCGCCAGGGCGACGGGCCGC
>WUAK01000300.1 GCA_009827205.1 Phycisphaeraceae bacterium
TGATGTTCTCATCGACCGGATCGACCGCCAGCGCGTTGTCGTACCAGCCCTGGGCGAAGTTCGAGGTTCCAAAGCAGCCTGTGCCAAACGGGACGTTCGAGAAAAGGAAGTTGTTGAACCCTGTGCCAAGGTTTGTTTGAGGCGTCCAGGTCAGCCCGGCGTCAGCCGTGCGGAACAGGTTCACAAAGGTGCCGAACGATCCGCCGTCACCATTATCTGCCATTCCTACATAGGCCACGTTGGGGTTTGAGGGCGAGAACTCCACGTTCATCCGGCCCTGGTTAAAGATGTTGACATCACCCGAAGTCCCGACCTCTGCCCACGTGTTACCGCCATCAGCTGAGCGGAAAAGGCCATCGGAATCGAACGTCCCAAATGCCGCGAGAATGACCTCTGGGTTTGAGCCGGGCTGGATATCGAGATCAAGCGCTCCACCGGTCGACCCGTTCGATGCCGGCGATCCACCAATCACGAACGGATTACGGAGAACAGGATCGAATGTGGAGCCGGCGTTGACCGAGCGCCACACACCCGAGCGAGTAGCTGCAAAGATCCTATCTGAATTCGTTGGGCTGATTTTGATCTGGTTCACGTAGTAGAAATTGCTTCCAGTGGTCGAAGCGAGTTGCGTCCACGTAGCGCCGCCGTCAGTCGTCTTGAAGATGCCCAGACCGCGTACCGAGTCGCCGTTGAAGAAACCCTCGCCGGTGCCCGCATAAAGAACCTGAGAGTTGTTATGATCGATCGCGAGAGAGCTCACCGCGAGATTGATCAATGTATCGCCGGTCGGGTTCCAACTCGCCCCAGCATCGATCGATTTCCACACGCCGCCGGCAACACCCCCAGCGTAGAGAATGTTCGGGTTGTTGGGATCAATAACAAGACCCCTTGTGCGACCACCGATGTTGCCCGGGCCAATCGATTCCCAGCCGAGAATACCACCCGGCATAGCTCCGCGGTTCAGGGCTTCTCTCGCTCTGATCTCTGCTGCGGACTGCTCGATCTGGTTGATCGGGTATCCATCCATCCCCGGTGTGAGACGTTGAGCCATGAAGAAGTCGATCGCTTCCTGCGGCTTGTCGGCCCTTTTCGGTCCCCCGCGGCGATCGAACTTCGCCTGCTTCCGCTCGAGATTGGCGAGAGCTGCGGCTTCCTGCTCAGCCGTTAGCACTTCACGTTCACGCTGCTCACTACCGCGCTGGGACGTTCCATAACCGCTCTGAGTAGAACAGCCAACGGTCAACATGATGAATCCGGAACCAATTGCAGAAAAGGCTCGAACCCATGTTCGTTCACGACTCATGATTTTCCCCGCTAATTGGCTGCGCTATAAGGAGCACGGCACAGGCTACAACATATCAATGCCAAGTTAGGACTGTGTTCAGAAGATATGCACGATCCCTCACGACCTTCGACAGCTTGGCTACGCAAGGGTACAGAATTAGGTTGCATCCAATTTGGGACTAAACGCCAATCGATAGACTATTCACTCAACGTGGAGTACCAAGCCATTTCATTCATTGACATGAAGACGTCACAGCTTCACATGAAATGCCATGGATTTACGCTGATTGAACTGCTGGTGAGCATCGCAATCATCGGGGTCTTGCTTGCGCTTCTCCTCCCAGCACTCGCGTCATCCAGGGAATTGACGCAGAAACTTGTTTGCCTCTCAAACACCAGGCAAACCGCAATCGGATGGCAGTTCTACGCCAATGAGAACGATGGTTTATCCGTTCCAGGTCAACCGGGTAGATTTGCAGACGCCCAAGACAACATCTACCAACTCGGGAACGGACGACACTACCGCCCGAGGTGGTATGCCGTCATCGGTGCGGCTGCCGGCTTCGACGCGTACTCCAATCCCTCGGAACGGCGTGAAGACGAACATTCGCTTGCCGTGGATGGATCGGAAGTGTTTCTATGCCCTAAAGCAGACTCGTGGTCTAGTTCAAGGAACTTTGGGTACGGCTACAACTATCAGTTCCTCGGAAACACACGATTTACTTCAATCGACGGCGGTGTTGACAGGTTCATGAACTTCCCCGTAAGGGCTTCATCAATCGATAGCTCGAGAACTGTGATGTCGGCAGACAGCCTTGGCAGCGCGGCAGGCAAACCCGAATCTCTGCGGACTCCAAACCGACCGGACGGCAGCAGAGACCCAGCGCGATTTGCAGAAGGCGGCCATGGATACGCACTTGATCCTCCTCGTATCTCAGAGGGCAGCGATATCTGTGATCCACGTTCACGCGGCACGCTCGAAGACAGGTCCGCGCCCCACACGAGGCACGGCGGCAAGGCAAATGTCCAGTTTGTCGATGGACACGCAAAGTCGATGACGCTTGAGGAGCTTGGATACTCGATTGGTGACCAGAATGAAGTTCTTGCAGGCAGTAAGCACGGTAATAACCGGTT
The DNA here is from genome assembly GCA_009827205.1 of Phycisphaeraceae bacterium. GTDB lineage: Bacteria > Planctomycetota > Phycisphaerae > Phycisphaerales > UBA1924. The sequence continues at coordinate 2,419 of WUAK01000300.1, forward strand.
CTTCACTGGAAAGTCGAATGATGAACTGCCGCCGAGCACCTCAGGTAGGTAGCCGATGGAATGATTGTCTCGACCTAACTGCCTATACACCCCACTCATAAACCACGATAACTCACGAGGCGTATTTCCCCGCAATCAGCAAGACTTAGCTGCCTAGTACATCTACCCCAAGCCCCAAGCTAGAGGAACCACGATTCAGGCGGCCATTCGTCGTCTAGATGACTGATCATCTGATTGGGCTTCAATTCATCGTGCCCACACTTGCACGCCCAGATTTGAAGACCTGTCCACCGATGCTGATGGGCAAGATCGACAACCCGCCGGCTCACACGCAGATCGGCTCTGGGTCGCCTACCTACCATCACAAAGTCGGTCCCATCCCAAGACTCCCACACCACATGATCCGGAATAAGATGCACCATCATCGCATTGTGCCGGGCCGAGCAATACGGACAAAACCATGGCTTGGTTGGATGACGAAGATTCTTCAATTGCAGAAGCGTGTCGTATTCTAGTAAATAATACGCGTCTTTAGCACCAACCATCCCAGCCGGATAGTCAACAATGTGCGCCTCAATTGTAGTATACCCAGATATTCCTTCAGCCGATAGCGCATCACAAACACGCGACGATGCTAAGAACGCACCCGATGACAATGGGCTCTCCATGATATCAGGCCACCGCTTGCTATCGGCATCAATGACAACTGCCGGCTGATCGTTGCGACGCCAGATACGTCTGTTACACTCGGGGCACAGATCATACACTTCACATTGATTGAGAAGAGTACAAGTGGCCCACCACGGCTGTCTGTCACCGCCCATTTTCACGTACGATGACGCCGTAAAGTGAAACAGAGCTGGTTGCTTCCGATGAGCTTCCACTTGATTACTGTGCATTTCTAACAAGGAGCCACACTCCCGGTTCAGGTTCTAGTAGCCGGTGGTTTGATACTATAACTACATCAGGATTGTAGACAAATGAATCGAGATAGCCTGCGATCGTGACATCGTCGATTGGATCAACAAACCCATCCTTCTCGGCTCTTATCAAATCTAGCCACCACTGATTATAGTTCACTGGCTGACCATCATAAGGCGAAATAAACTCGACACCAGTATGTAATCCTCCAGTGCCTCGGTGGTCAGATCGTTTCATCGCACGAAGCCAGCGTGCCTCGTTGACATCGATACCCTTAGACCCGGCC
>WUAK01000004.1 GCA_009827205.1 Phycisphaeraceae bacterium
CCCAGGTCGTCAGGCTGTTTGTCGTGTCTTCAGGGACCGGTCGCACGAAGACGTCGCCGTCCACGAGCGCGATCTGCTCGCCCGGCTTCCCGATGATGCGTTTGATCAGGTTCTCGCCTGGGTCCACGGGGTTGCGGAAGACCGCGACCTCGTACCGCCGCATCTGGCGGGACAGCGGCGTCCTTTTGAGCACGAGGATCCGATCACCGGCGCGCTGGCGCATCGCGCCGGCTTCGAACTCACTCGTTGTGTACGGGTCTCGGATGAGCGCGCCGTGCTTTGAGTCCGTGAGCTGTCGATCGATGGGCCACTCGGCGCCCGACTCTGCGGACGTCGCGCGGAAGTGCGCACCGAGCAGTGTCGGCGCCATCGAGCCGGTCGGGATCACGAACGGCTCAAGCACAAACGCCCTGCCGATAAACGCGAGGGCGAACGCGATGACCACCGAGATCAAGGTGTCGGGAACCGTCGGCTTCGTAAAGCCCTTCGGTTCAGCCTGGATGGGACGTGGGTCGATCGGCATGCAGTTGGTCGCCAGATCAGGATCGGTCAGTCCGCTCCGCCGCTAGAGCCGGGGCCCGGGTCGGCCTGGCCGCCGCCCGAACCATCCGAACCACCGCTACCACCCGATCGGCGGCGTCTGCGTCTGCGCTTTCTCGGAGCTTGTCCCTCAGCCTTCTCGCCCTCGTGCGACTTTGGCTGCTCACCACCACCCGCTTGTCCGCCCTGAGACCCGGCTGGCTTCGAGCCCGATCGGCGCCGCCTGCGCTTGGGCTTGGGCTTTTGCTCGGTTTGGCCCTCGGAATCGCTTGATGCGCCGGAGGCGTTTACGTCGGCAGCTGAACTGGGCTGACCCTGTCCCGACGAGGGCTTGCGCTTTCTGCGTCGCCCTATCGCCTTGGGCGTGTCCTCTTTCTCTGTTGAGTCCTGAGTCGGTGTCGCCTCCGCGCTCTCCTTGGAACCCTTCTTGCGCCGGAGACGCTTGCGTTTGGGTTTGTCGGCTGGCGCTGACGCGTCGTCGCGCTTCTGACGCTGCTCTGCGGGGGCGCGGTCCGCGCTCGGCTTCTCTGCAGGCGTTGGGGTCTGACCCGGCTCCACGAGTTCTTCGACTGGCACAGCAACGTTTCTGTTGTCGTCGAGCCTCACGAGCACGAGTTGTGTCAGAATCTGGGAGTCCAGCACGAGCCCGTCACCGTGGGGTGTGCCGACGCGCGTCTTCCGGTGCGGCAGGTTTTTCTTGAGCTCGGTGTACGTCTTGTCTTCGTACCTCAGGCAGCACATCAGCCTGCCGCATCGGCCCGAGATCTTGAGCGGGTCGAGCGTTGCCTTCTGCGTCTTGGCGCTCCGCATGCTGACTGGTTTGAGCACTTTCAGGAAATTCTTGCAGCAGCAGTACTGCCCGCAACGCTCATAGTCCGCCGTGATCCTCGCCTCGTCACGTGCGCCGATCTGCTTGAGCTCGACCTTGACGTCCGCGTACTCGCCTTTGAGCGCAGAAAGCAGAGGCCCAAAGTCAACACGCTCCTCGGAGAGGTAGTAGACCGTGAGCATCTCACCGCCCAGGATCTGCTCGGCCTCGACGATCTTGACCTTCACACCGGTCGAGTTGGACAGCTGCTGCGCCCTGTCTTTGATTGCTTTGCTTGATTCGGGCAGCCCGTTCTGGCGAGCCATGTCTTCGGCTGTCGCGACGCGCAGCGCTCTGCCTTTGACGCCGTACTTGTTGTGCTTCGAATCGAGGAACGGGTAGTCCTGCCCCCCGGAATTCTCGATGTACTCGAGCATCTCCTTGCGGGTGACGCTCTTGGAGAAGCCCGCGTTCTCACAGGTGCTGGTCAGCATCTCGCCGACTTCGGTACCCCGGTGTGTGCGCACAACGATCTTGGAGCCGCACCCGGGCTTGGAATCGCCGTCATATGGGAATTCGCCGACCAGACGCATGACCCCGAAGCGCACGACCATCGTCGAGGGCGCGCTGAGCCGCTCGTATGCCTCGCGATCGGCCTTCTCCTGAAGGTACTCGGCGAGGTCTTCCTCAAACTGTGGGAGCGGGACGATCGGCATAGAGGTGTCTTGGAACCCGGTTCTTTACCGGCCGCCCATTTTGTTGCGGGCGCTGGCGAAAACGTTGTCGAGTTCTTCCCTTGCCAGCAGCGTCAGCGCTTTCTGCTGATCGATCTTGTAGAGCAGCAGCTGCTCGTTGCGGTTGTCGAGCACGTAGAGGATCTCTTCGTTGCCGCCGTCGGTGGTCATGACTTTGTAGTCACCCACGGAATCGACCATCTCTGCCAGCGCTTGCTGCTCGAAAGGCAGCGGATCGTTTGCGCCGGTCTTGCCAATCTGGAGGACGACGAGCGCCGCCAGTGCGACCGCCGTGACCCACAGCACGTTCATGTTGAGGCCCTTGGTGTTCTCGTTCATCGTCCGGCCCTCTGCTTGGAGTCGTTATTCAGATCCCGGTACCCGATGCCATCGAGCACGTTCCGCGACGTGTCCCAGCGGACCGCGATGAGTTCCTGGTTCGACGCGTCAAGGATGTAGACAGCGTTCCCGCTGCCTCCGCCGAGATACTCGCCGCCGACAATGGCGTAGTCGCCGCGTGCCCGGTTGCCCTGAGGCTGCGCAGTCGCGATGGACACGACACCCAGCACACCGAGCAGGGCGGCGTTGAGCGCGATGAGATGCCCGGCGCCGAGCCGGGCCCGCTTGGCCTGTTTCTCTTGCATGTTTCGACTCCGGCGGCGCCTCGCCGCGGTTAGTCCTGGTGACCCCGCTTGGACGGGATCGCGTTGGCTCCCAGAATCAGCACCCCGATTAGCAGCACGGTCAGGTACATCCGGTACTTGGGTGGTGTATCGACACCCCCCGACGCCGGCGGGAGCATGAGCGTGGACTGGGGTGTGCCCTGGTTGGCCGGCTGAGCCGCCGCGGGGCTCGCAAGAAGAACCACGGCTCCAAGAGCCAGAGGAAGCAACGCTCTGCGGTACAAACGGTCAGCCATCATGGCACGATGCTACCGGGCGGCCAGCGCCGGGGCAAAGCGCGGATTCCGAACTTCATCCCCCGAACCGACACCAACCCTGTACGTCTTGCCCCGGAACTCGAGCGACGGGCTCGACGTCAGCGGTGACGAGATCTCCTCAAATCGGGCCGTCGGGATGCACACCGTGCGCCACTTCTTGCTCCTGGGCACCATCTGCTTGCGGTAATCTTCGAGCAAGACTGCTCTGACGGCATACCAACGCCCGTTGTGCTCGAAGATCTCCTGGAACAACGCGTCAGGCGGCTGGTCTTCACACCAGTACACAAACACAAACGCCGCCCGGAACCCCTCGCCAAAGAGCGTTTCCCACTTGCCCAGCGCGGTGACGTCGTCTTCGGTCACCCAGGACTCGAGCCTGCCCACCGTCGCCGTGGTTCTGCCCGCCTTGACCTTCCTGCCCTTGATATCCACGAGCAGGTTGGTGGGCTCGCCGTAGATGACGTGGTCGAATGACTTGATGAAGTTCTTCCGGTCCCCGTCGGGCCCGGGCTCGGTCGCGCGAAGATCAGCATCAGCCGGCAGGAGCGTCCTTCGGGCCTCGTTCACCGAGATGAAGGGGATTCGGCGGTCCCGAAGATGGCTCTCGACCGCGCTCTCGTAGTGGTGCCTGCTCTGACCCATGACAGAAGTCTATCAAAGACCGTTCAAACACGCGAGAGAGTCACTGAGAATCTCGGGTGTCCTTGCGCAGCCGATCCAGCACAATGTCGATCGCCGGAGGCGGGTTATCCCCCCTGATCGGGCAGGGAATCTCTGTCACCATCGATCGGTGTGATGCTTCGACGATCACGATGTCGTCGGTCCACTCGCTCGAGGCGCTGGTCTGGCTGACCACGCCGTCACCGATCGAGGCCGCAGCTTTGTCGATCAGCCGCGAAGCCCAGCCCGCGAAGTCCGAAGTCAACGTCAGAGCAGCCTCGTCCTCAGCAATCGCTTCCGGCATCGAGTTGAGCAGTCTGTCACGCAGATCATCGCGCTCGATCGTCGTGGCGCGGGCGACCACCGCGGTGATCTGTGTTTCGACTGGAGCTTGGCGCGATGCGAGATCAATCAGAAAGTCTGAGCCCGGCTCCAGGTCCTCGCCCGCTTCACCTTGGCCGTCGGTTTCGAATCTGCCAAGGTCTTCGAGCGTGAACTTCCCGTCTTCAAAGAGCCGCATGGACTGCTCGCGGATCTCCGCGATGCCTCGCAGCGGTGCGAGCGTCGATCCCTTCGAGGGCGTGCCGAGCGTGATCAGCCGCGTCACGGCTGGCCAGCGGTCGCGATTGAAGCCATCGCGCGTCAGCGCGTCGAGGCTGACCAGGCCGCCCATTGAGTGCGCAACGATGGAGATCTCGTTCACACCCATCGCGCGGAGCTTGATGAGGGCCGCGTCGAGCTGGTCCGCCGAGAGAGCGATGCGTTGATCGTTCGGGTATACGAATCTGATCGCGGTGTGACCCTTTGACTCGAGCGCGGGCGCCAGAGCATTCCAAACCGAACCCGGCTCGTCGAGCCCGTGAACCAGCAGCACGGCTCTGGTCGGGGCCCCCTCGGAGGTGATGTCCGTCCACAGAGCGCCGCCGTTGGTCGTGCCGCTGTTGTAGTGCTCGAGTGCGGCGTGTTTGGTGACGGGCTCGGGCTGATCACCCAGCGTGGCGATCGGAGACACAGGGCCGAACAGATGCAGGCATAGACCCGACGCGACGATCAGTCGCGCTTTGAAGAAGCGTGGCAGCAGCTTTTGTTTTGGCAGCAAGCGCATCGTGGAGTCCGCCGGAGGTTCTGCGTCCGGCCAATGAGAGCCTACTCGTTAAACATGATCTCGAGCAGCCGGACTTCAGCTTCTTTGTAGCGTACCAGCGCGGATTTCAGCTCGTCCGAGAGTTCTCGTATCTCGTCCTCATCGGCAGCCCCGGGCTTGGCCAGCGCAGACTCGAGTGAGGCGCCCGCGTCCTGGAGGTCGCTGGCGACCGTCGCGTAAGCACGTGCCGCGTCGTAGAAGAGCTCCTCCTTCAGTTCCTTGCTGTCGGGCTGACCCAGAAGCTTCCACGGATTGCGCCGGATCTCGATCATCGCCAGGCGCAGCTGATCGCTTGCGAGCCTCGCGTTGGCCAGCGTGCGCTGGATTGATGGTGTTTCTGTTACGAGGATTTTCGACGACTCCTCGGCGACCTCGGCCAGGTTGTCCGCCGCCTCGCCCGCGCGTTCGATCGTCTCGAGCATCGCCTCGACGTGTTCTCCCTCGAAGCGCGCCATCGAGCGTTGCGCTGAGCTCATCACGTCGTCAACGCGGGGTCTGTTGACCCGGAGCAGCTCACGCGATTCCTCCACGAGTGCGCGGAATTCGCTGACCGCGTCGCCTGTGTTTGAGGCGAGTGTGTCGGTATCGATCTCGGCGAGGTTGCCGCTGAACGTGTTGAAGTTGCCAAGCACCTCGTCGAGATCGTTCTCAAGCTCAGCAGTGACTCGGTCAGCGCGGTCCACGACGTTCCGAGTGTCGGCAAGGATCTCTTGGAAATGCGCGATCTGGTCCGCACCGAATCCCGCAGCCGCCAGGAAAGCGGGCACCGCGAGACCGGCTTTGACGATCGAGCCCGGCTCAAGCCTGCCCGCGTTCTGTGTGCCGCTGCTGACAATGTTGAGCGACGCCCCGATCCCGACGAGAGGTCTCTCGAGCGCGAAGACTGCATCGCTGAACAGTTCTCTGTCAGAATTGATCCTGACGGTGACGTCAACACCAGTTGTAACGCCTTCCTGATCGACAAATGCGATCTCGGTGACCCGGCCAACCGGCTGGCCGCCCATCAGGACAGATGACCCTGGTTTCAGTCCGCCTGTGCTCTGTTCAAGGTTGAATCGGATGACATAGGAATCGGTCGGTGTGAGCCTGCCGATGGCGCCGGAGATGATCGCGCTTATCACGATAAAGCCCACCAGCCCGAAGATCAGGAAGGCGCCCGCGATCAGGCTGGATTTGGTGCGGTCTTTTCTGGGCATCTCGTGTCTCCGGTTCGCTCAGCCACGTGTCGAGAACACGCTCGGGATGGACTCTCTTGGCATCGGCGAGCCGAGCAGATCCTCGGCATAGTTGGTCGCGGCCTTGCGGTCTGTGATCGGGCCCTCCGCATCGCCGCGCAGGAACTGACGGATCAACCGCTCGTTGTCGGTCAATTTTTCGACATCAGCGCCCTCGGTATCGCGGATTCTCTCAAACCACTCTCGTTTCTCGACGAGCAGCATCTTGCCCTTATCGAGCATGGCCATCCTGTCTGCGATCGCAAACGCCGAGTCCATCTCGTGAGTGATCACAATGCTGGTGACGCCAAGTTTTTTAGAGAGGTCGATGATGAGCCGGTCGATCTCCGCGCTTGTCACGGGGTCTAGTCCGGCGCTGGGCTCGTCGTAAAACAAGATCTGAGGGTCGAGCGCCAATGCCCGCGCGAGGCCAGCACGTTTCTTCATGCCGCCCGAGATCTCGGAGGGGTATTTGTCAGCGTGCTCGCGGAGCCCCACAAGCTCGAGCTTGATCTTCACCTGGATATCGATGATCTCGCGGTCCAGCTCCGTGTGCTCAACCAGAGGCAGCGCGACGTTCTCGGCGAGCGACATCGAGTTGAAGAGCGCGCCCGACTGGAACAGCACCCCGATCTTCTTGCGGACCGCGTTCAACTCGTCCTCGGTCGCGCAGCAGATGTCTGTCCCGGCGATGTGGATCTGACCCTCGTTGGCTTCGAGAGAGCCGATCATCAGGCGCAGTGTTGTGGATTTGCCGGAGCCGGAGCCGCCCATGACGACGATGGTCTCGCCGCGCATGATGTCGAGCGTGAGCCCGTCGATGACGCGTTTGCCGTCGAACGCCTTGGCGACGTTGCGCAGCGAGATAACGGGTTCGGAGGCTCGCTCGTTGTCAGCCATCGGCGATCAGCCGCCCGTGTCCGCGGGCGTCTCCTCGTTGCCGTCGGTTTCGCTATCTTCGGGGTCCGACTCATCTGAAGCAGCAGGCTGGTTGCCGGCAGCGAGTTCATCGGGGTCGATCAGCCAGACCAGACTGTCGTCTGAGAGCCAGACGCCCACGTTATCCAGAGCCGGGAACGTGCCGGCATCGTTCTGCTCACTCGTCGAGAGGCTGACATAGATCCACCGGTAGCCGTTGTCGAACTTGCCCGGTACAGGAGCCTGCTGCGGATAGACGCGTGGTGCGTTGTTCGGATCCTGCGACTGGCCGAGTGTGCCGAAGCTCGAGAAGAGTTCTCCGATCCCTTGAGGGCGACCAGCGAACGCGCCCGCATCGGCTTCGTACTTGGCCTTGAATTCTTCAAACGCTTCGTCGGTTGCAAACGGTCTGGTCGCGCTTGTCAGGTGGCCTCGCGCCGAGTCGTATGAACCCGAATCGATGTCGTCGATGACAGCTGACATCTCGAGGTACTGCTTGGCGCCCTGCTGAATCGCGATTGCCCCACCGATCCAGATGAGCGAAACGATGACACCGATCGCGATACCCGCGATGGCCAGCCCCGTTCCCCTGATCCTGCCGTTGCTCGATGTGATACGGATCAGCCCGAACACACCGAGGAGCGCGCCGATCGCCGAGAGGCCGGGAATGAAGCAGACGAGGCTGCACACGAGCGAGAGGATCGCGAGCACGCTCGTCTTGGGCGGGCCGTCTTCGCGGTAGTCCTGGAAGTCTGCGGTTGCTGGGTATTGGTCGTTTTCCATAGCCAAGGCTATCGGGAGTTTCCTCACCCAACCACCAATACGAGGCTTCTATGGGGCAAATCACCTCAGACGGGCAGATTCCCCGAAAGCTGGTGGACACAAGCGGCCACGGTCTGCGCGGCTTCTTCCAAGCAGCCCGGGTCTGTGTCTCGGCAGATGCTGAACCGCAGCGAACCGTGCGCGACTCTGGGCTCGACACCCATTGCCAGCAGCACCGGGCTTGGCTCGAGGCTGCCGCTTGAACACGCCGAACCGGCCGAGGCGCACACGCCTCGCTCTGAGAGCATGAGCAGAAGCAGTTCCGATTCGAGCCCCGGGAAACCGATGTTGCTGGTGTTCCAGACGCGTTGGTCCGGGTCCGGGGGGGCGTTGACGACAGCTTCCGGGACCAGCTCCAACACACGCCGCTCGAAACGGTCGCGGTGCTCGCGCATCTCCTGCATTTTGGAGCCGTCTTCAAGAAACGCGATCGCGCCCTCAGCCGCGGCTGCCATCCCGAGAATGCCGGGCACGTTCTCTGTGCCCCCTCGCCTGCCGAGTTCCTGCGCTCCCGGTGAGCTCGGCGCAAAGGGGGTTCCTCTTCGGATCCAGAGCGCACCGATGCCCTTTGGACCGTGAAACTTGTGCGCCGAGAAACTGAGCATGTCGATGTACTGCCCCTCGTCCTCGTCGTGCGCAAGTCCGATCGATTCGAGATCACCGGAGCGGACATTGGTTGGCATCTTGCCGACCCACTGCACACCATCGACGTGGAACGTAACGCCCTTGTCTCTGCAGATCTTGCCGAGCTCTGCTATCGGGTGGATGACACCCGTCTCGTTGTTGGCCCACTGCGCGCTGACGAGGATCGTGTTCTCGTCGATCTGGTCGGCAAGGCTCGATGGGTCGATGCGCCCGCCGGGATTGGTTTTGAGCCAGCGTGTTTCGATGTCGAAGCGATCGTGGACCTGCTGCGCCATCGCGCGGACAGCGGGGTGCTCGATGTGCGTCGAGATGATGTTGGGCTTTGTGATGTGCTTGTGCGTGGCGATGACGCCCGCCATCGCGGTGTGGATGCTGCAGGTGCCGCAGCCGCAGAAGACGATCTCCTTGGGTTGGCCGTTGATGAGCCTGGCGATCGATGCGCGTCCGAGTTCGACAGCACGCTTGGCGGCTTGCCCTGCACGGTAGATGCTCGATGGGTTGTGCCACAGCTCGTCCATCGCGCTGAGCATCGCGTCGCGAGCCTCGGTCGATGGTCTTGTGGTTGCGTTGTTGTCGAGGTAGATCATGCCCCGATTATTGATCAAAAACGGATCAGCGTGGCCGGTTCGGGAGCAATATTTCCGCGATGACGCCTGACAGAGGCCGTCCCTTTGAAGCGCGGTTCGTATCCTGGACGCCCATGGCCTGAAGAACGCCGTACCCGAGCGCCACATCGATCAAGACCCACGCGATCATGTCGGCGGTGAACCTGTCGCGCACCTCGCCCGCCTTCTGAGCTTTTTTGACCTCGGCTGTCAGGAAGTCGTGCAGCGCGTGGAAGTGCTCGTTGACCGCGCCGTGGATGACGTCGTCATCGACCTCTGTCATCGATTGAAGGATGACTCTGTACGCGCTGGCTTCCTCGTCGCCCAGCGCAACCATCGGGTTTTTCCCGAGCAGGATCGAAAGCCGCTCAGCCGGGTCGTTCGCGGCTTTCAGGCTTTCTTCCCAGATCTCGAGCGTCCGCTCACCCGTCTCTTCGACGAGCGCAACAAAGAGGTCGCGCTTGGAGGCAAAGTGCCTGTAGATGATGGGCTCGGTGACGCCGGCTTCCTGTGCGAGCTGCGCTGTGGTCGTCCGAGCGTAGCCCTGGTCAGCAAAGAGCTTGCTCGCGGTGTTGAGCAGCTGTCTGCGGCGCTCGGCTGCGGGGAGCCTCTTGGATGGCTTGGGTCCGGGCATAGTTGGCTAGTTTACACTCACTCACTTGTGTGTGCGTGGTTCGGCAGGCGGAACGGGGTCGTAGCCCCCCTTGGCGAACGGGTTGCACCGCCCGATCCGGCTCGCTGCCATCCACGAGCCCCGCAGCGCGCCGTGCTCCTTGAGAGCCTCGATGGCGTAGTTGCTGCACGTCGGGTGGTATCGGCATTGCCCGCCCAGCAGCGGGCTCAGCGTGACCTGATAGAGCCTGACGAGCACGATCAGCGGGAAGATGGAAATGCTCCGCCAACTCATGTCTCGGGCTCATCGGAGAGTTTCTCGATGTGCTTGGTGAGACGATCGATCGCCGATTCGATCATGGACTGGTAGCTCGCCGGGCTCCGGGTTTCGTGAGGTCTCACCACGATCACCAGGTCGAGTCCTGCCTTCTTTTCTGGCCATTTTGCTGCGATCCGTCTGAACGCGTCACGAAGTCTTCGTTTGACGGCGTTCCTTGTGACAGCACCGCCGACTCTCCTGCCCACAGAAAGCCCAAGCCTCGGGTGATCGAGCTTGTTGGGCAGCGCAAAGACAACAATCGGGCCGACCGGTTTCTTGAGCTTGGTTTCGTAGACCGCTTTGAACTCGTTGCTGTGCGTGAGCCGGTGGCGTTTGCGATACACGGCTCTTGGCCGGGGTGCCAGCGAGTCTTGGCCCTGTGGAGGGGTCATGCGGGGACGGTAGGTCGTTCCGCGCTGCCAGCGGCCCCGGCCTTCGCGCCGCGTCGCCGGGTTGCGGGCGGGAGGACACCGATCAGCACGCAGACCGCGCCACCGGCGAGTATCCAGAGTCTCGACGGCTGGCCCGTGGCGAGCTTGGCCAGCATCGAGCGGTCGGCATGGTGGGCCGGCTCCTCGGGCATCGCAGGCAGTGCCGGCTCGAGCTTCTCGAAGATCGACGCGCTTGCCAGCCCCGGGTCCTCGGCGAGCACGCCCAGAGGCCGCATACCTTCTGGGTACTGATTCAGATGGATCGCCTTCAGATGCGCCATCAGCGCGGGCTGCTTCTCGTCGAGGGCAGCAATAAAGGCCTCGTATCTTCCGAGTCTGTCGAGGCGGAACTGCTCACTCGCCAGCGCCCGGTCCCGCATGTACCGAGCCTCGTCGAGGGCCTCGGACGCTGGGATCAAGACCGCGGCCCCAAGCAGAGCCAGCCCGGCCAACAAAAAGAACCACCCTGGATCGGGGATGTTCGACGGGCTGGGTGCGGAACGCTGGCGCATGCAGAGATGGCTATCGGCGAGTTGCTGATTCCGCGTCCAGCAGAGCAGCGCCTGGCATCGGGGAACGTTTTTGGGTGCGTAGAGTTTCATCTACCATGCGACCACGCTGCGTCATCACAGGAATCGGAGCCGTATCAGCGGTCGGCGTCGGGATCGACGAGACCTGGGCGTCGCTGTGCGCTGGGAAAAGCGGCATCGGCCCGATCACCGCGTTCGACACAACCAAGTTCGCATGTGCCCAGGGGGCCGAGGTCAGCGAGGACGGCAAGCTCGCCTCCGCGAGAAACTACGTCCCGAAGCACTACCGCAAGGCGACCAAGGTCATGGCGCGAGACACCGAGCTCGCGGTCATCGCGGCTTCGCTTGCTGCCAAGGACGCCGGGATCACGACACGCGAAGCCGGTGAAGACGCCGAGACGACGCACCCATCTGGCAAGGTGGGGTGCCACATCGGTGCAGGGTTTATCGCCGCCGAGACCGATGAGTTGACATCGGCGCTGGTGACCGCGAAGGACGACGCGGGGGAATTCTCTCTCGAGAAATGGGGCGAGTCGGGCATCGGGAATCTTCAGCCGCTCTGGCTGCTCAAGTACCTGCCCAACATGCTCGCGTGCCACGTCACGATCATTCATGGATGCGAGGGCCCCTCGAACACGATCACGTGCGCCGAGGCGAGCGGCCTGCTCTCGATCGGTGAGTCCGTCAGGATCATCGAGCGGGGCGACGCGACCGTTTGCTTCTCTGGCGGGATCGAGAACAAGGTCAACCCGATGGGCATGGCGCGCATGACCAAGGTCGGGCGCTTTGTCGAAGTTGACGCGGACGATCCCGATCCCTGGAGACAGGTCAGACCCTACGACGACTCGACGACCGGTGCTGTCCCGGGCGAGGGCGGCGGGATCATGATGGTCGAGGAGAAAGAAGCGGCAAAGGCGCGGGGCGCACGGGCCTATGCCGAGATCGCGGGCATCGGCAGTGCACAGTCACAGGCCGGGTTGATCGGTGTCTGCGAGCACGCTGATTGCTGGGGCGAGCCGGGGTGCGAGGTCGACGAAGGCATCGTCAGCGCGGTCGAGGCGGCGCTGCGTGATGCTGGCATCGGTGCGGACCAGATCGACGCGGTTGTTCCCGGCGCGTTCGGAGTGGCATCGCTCGACATAGCAGAGGTCGGCGCACTTTCGGCGGTGTTCGGCACCCGACTTGCAGAGGTTCCCCTTATCACGCTGACACCCCAGGTCGGGCAGATGTTCTCCGGCGCGGGCGCGTTCGGAGCTGCGGTGGCGGCAAAGTCAATCGCCGAGCAGAGGCTCCCGGCGCGTCTGCACGCGGGCCGACCCGACGAGCGCACGCTCTCGGGTGCAGCCGAGTCTGTTGAGGCAGACCTGCAATACGTGCTTGTCTGCACGGGTTCGCTTTCGGGGCAGGTCTCGGCTGTTGTGCTGACACGGACCGAGTAGGATACTGATAGAAAGAGATCGTGAGCCCGGAGCCGGGCCACTTCGCAACACGGCATTACTAGCAACCAAGAAGGAGCTTTCAAAATGGATCACGATCACGGCAACAGACGACGCGGTCTCCCGCTTTCCGAACTCGACCCGGCGCTGACCGAGAAGAGCCGTAAGGTGATCGGCGGCGCGATCGAGGTTCACAAGGCGCTCGGCCCTGGTTTCTCGCGTGACATCTACATGAACGCTCTCAAGATCGAGCTCGAAGCCGCAGGCCTCGAGTTCGAGATGGATGCCGAGTTCGAGGTTGTGTACAAGGACAACGACCTGGGCGGTGTTTCGATCGATTGCTTCGTCGAGGAGCGGTTCGCGGTCGAGATCCTGGCTCGTCCCGGACAGATCGGCTCTCTCGAGAGGCTCGCGCTGCGCTCGAAGCTCCGCGCCGCGGATGTTGAGCTCGGGCTCATCATCAACTTCTCCGAGCGCCGCCTGAAGGACGGTCTCGTCCGTGTTCTCAACCCCGACAAGCTCAACCTCAACCGTGAGGAGAACGAGGGCGACGAGGACGAGTACGAAGAGAGTGACGAGGATTGAGCGAAACCCGCGTCGTCATCACGGGCGCCGGCTGGATCACGCCACTGGGCGATGATCTGGACAAGGTCTGGCAGCGCATGCTCAGGGGCGAGAGCAACATCCGCCCCGTCGAGCACTTCGATGCGTCTACGTTCGCGACGAACTTCGCGTCACAAGTTTCAGACTTCAAGCTGAGCGACCATCTCGGTGATCGTGCTGAGCCTCACGAGTGCGGCAGCCTGGCTACTAAGTACGCGCTGGCGGCAGCGGTCAAAGCATGGACCAGTGCTGGCTTTGGTCCTGCTCAGGCACAGGCGGGTGGGCCGCGATCGAGCGACCATGTCGATCCGAAACGTTTCGGTGTCTACCTCGGCTCCGGCGAGGGGCGGATGGACCTGGACAACTTCATCCGATCGAATTACGCGGGCTGGAGCGACGAAACGCGCCGCATCGACTTTCAGAAATGGGAAGCCGCGGCGTCGGAGTTTCTCATCGCGTCACGAGAACTGGAGCAGGAACCCGCGATGTGCATCGCGCATGTCGCGGCGGAGCTTGGCTGCCGAGGCCCTGTTTCGAACTGCATGACCGCGTGCGCCGCGAGCACGCAGGCCGTGGGCGAGGCGTACGAGCTCATCAAGCGGGGTGACGCCGACGTCATGCTCGCGGGCGGCTCTCACTCGATGATCCACCCGCTCGGGATGACCGGGTTCATCAGGCTGACCGCGATGAGCACCCGCAACGACGAGCCGGCGACCGCGTGCAGGCCCTTTGACTCCACCCGCGACGGGTTCGTCATGGGCGAGGGCGCGGGGATGGTGATCCTCGAATCGCTCGATCACGCCAAGAAGCGCGGCGCGAACATCATCGCCGAGGTCGCCGGGTTCGGTTCCAGCGCGGATGCGTACCGGATCACGGACATCCACCCCGAGGGCGCGGGCGCCGCAGCTGCGATGCGCCGCGCGCTCGAGCAAGCCGGGATCGACCCAAGCCAGACGGACGCGAACGGGCGGCCGCTCGTGCACTGGGTCAACGCGCACGGCACGGGCACCAAAGAGAACGACAAGACCGAGACCGCTGGTGTCAAGAAGGTCTTTGGGGATGCCGCGCCGAGCGTGCCCTTCTCGAGTGTCAAGAGCATGCTCGGTCACCTGATCCAGGCTGCGGGCGCGGTTGAGCTGATCACCTGCCTGCAGGCGATCAAGACTGGTGTGATCCCGCCGACAGCGAACCTTGCGAACCCCGACCCGGATTGCGATCTCGATCACGTCCCCAACGAGCCGCGCGACTGTACTTCAGCGGGTGGCGTAGATGTCTGTCTCTCAAACAGCTTCGGCTTCGGCGGGCAGAACAACACGATCTGTGTCAGGCGGTATGCAAGCTGACTACGCCTCGATTCCTTCTCGCGACGCTTTCTCCATCGCCTCACAGAATCTGTCTACTTCCTCGATCGTCGAGTACACGCTCGGGCTGACGCGGATGCCCTCGAACTGTTCGTGATCGATGGCGACCGTCAGGATCCGGTGCTTGCGCCAGAGCCAGTTGCGGAGCTCACCGGCTGTGATGCCGTCGATTCGGATGTTCGCGATCCCGCCCGCGACACCGGGCTTGAGGCTTGTGTTGAGGACGAACCGGTCCTGCTCGCTCAGCCTCTTGGCCCACCGGTCGCGGATGTAGAGCATCCGTGCGAGCTTGCGTTTGGGCCCGATGCCCTCGTGGAACGTAAGTGCTTCTGCGATCGCGAGTGTGTTGGCAGCGGGGTGTGTCCCGATCTCCTCAAACTTGCGGATGTCGTCCGCCTGCGTCTCGGCGGCGGGCATCATGGGCCAGGTCTCTGCGATCCGGTCCTTGCGCACATACAGAAGTCCCGTGCCGTGCGGCGCAAAGAGCCATTTGTGAAGGCTTGTGCCGTAGTAGTCGCAGCCGAGATCGCTGAGTTTGAAATCGAGGTGCGCAAAGCCGTGCGCGCCGTCAACGATGACGGGGATGCCGCGCTTGTGCGCCATGTCGCAGACCTTGCGCACGGGGAGGACCTGCCCCGTCAGGTTGATGACGTGGCACATCAGGATGATCTTGGTGTTCGGTGTGATGGCCTCCTCAAAGAGACGCACGACCTCGTCGTCGTTCTCAGCGGGGACTGGGATGGCGATCTTGCTCAGCTTGATGCCCTCGCGGCGTTCGCGCTGGTCAAAGGTGGTGAGCATCCTGCCGTAGTCCTGCGTCGTCGTGAGCACCTCATCGCCCGATCGCAGGTCGATGCCGAGCTGGCAGATCTGGAGCGACTCGCTCGCGTTGCGTGTGATCGCGATCTCCTCGGGGCTGACGCCCCAGCCCCGTGCGAGGCGCTCGCGGACGGTTTCCTTTCTTGGTTCGAGGATGTGCCACATGTTGTGCGGCGGGCACTGGTTTGAGAAGTCGAGGTGGTTCTGCATCGCCTCCTGGACCCATTTGGGCGCGGGGCTGACTCCGCCGTTGTTGAAGTTGATGAGCGATCGATCGACGGTGAATGCCTGCTGAACGCGTGCCCAGTAGTGCTCGTCGCGGGCGATGGTCTCCGGGTCACCCGCGACCTGTGAGAGTTCCTCGGCGATCGATTGAGCCCGGGCCCCGAAGCAGAGGGCAGCGTTGGCGCTGACGGCTCCAAGACCCACCGCCCCGAGAAACGCCCTGCGTGAAGTCTGCGTGCTCATGTGCCCCCTCCGTTGCTGATTCGATCAGCCTACCAGAGGCCGCCGGGCCGATTCGGGTGAACCGCACGGCAGCTGGCCGATAGGAACTGAGCGATGGCGGAGAAGAAGATCAGCATGAACCCGTTGCGTTGGATCTCACGCGGCTTGACCGCGGCTGTGGTCGTCGCGGCGGGTCTGTTTGGGTACTCGCTTCTCCGCGCGGATCTCGCAGCGGATGTCTATCTCGACAGGCTCCAGGAGCTGGCGAGCGACTATGAGACTCTGCGGGGCACGTTCAACGAAGCCATCAGCAAGACCGCCGTCACCGAGCTCGTCGTCGAAGAGGGCCAACTCTTCGTGCACGTGCGTAACGCTTCGGGCGAGGTCACGAAGCTTGAAACACCGTACGACCCAAGCGGGGAAATCTACGTCGATTTCGTGGTCGTCGAAGGCAGGCTCCTGATCCGCAGACTCTTCGACGAAAAGACGAGACCCGCCGACGCGATGGTCATCGACGACGAGCTCGCGGATGTGAACTGGGAAGCGCAGGACTCTCGTCTTGGCAAGGCGGTGTACCGAGCGCTCGGCGAGGGCCGATGGGTGATCACCGTGACCGCCAACGGCTCACTCGATCTCGCGCAGGCGCCCGAGGGAGAGGAGTTCGATCTCGTCGCCTCACCGCCCGTGCGTGAGTACGAGGCGATCCACGACGACGCCAAGGGCGCGATCGAAGAGATCGGGCCGGGCGACGTGATCAGGCGTGTGTTCTACGGCAAGACCGCCAATGGCGAAGAACAGCCCGAATAGTTCTCTGCAGGCTGGAAACGCGGCAATTTAAATAAAATCAGATTCCCGTGTCGTGGTCTATGCGCGTGCTTCGAATGTATCTGTGGCCGGCCAAGAAAGACCGGCAGACACACAGAACCACACGCCAAGGACAGACGCATCAGAGAGATGCTCCGGCGATCACCGCAGACAGAACCAGGAGCAAGACATGATCACCACGAAACGCACCGCACTGACCCTTTCACTCTTTGCCGCTGCAGGCGTTGCCGCTGCAGAGCCGGTTGACGGCAGCTACTTCGATCTGCCGGGTTGCGACGACCACGGCCCACAGACGTTCGTCGAAGAGTTCGGCGACGCCTCGGTCTTCGCACCGGACGAGACCTTCGACCACGCCTCGACCTTCACCAACCTCTCGGCCTGCACCATGACCGACGACCCAACGATCCCCAACGCACTCGTCGTCATCACCAACCTCACCGGCCGATTCCTTGAAGACCTCTACTACGTCGCCGACGAGGGCACGACCTTCAGCAACATCGACGGCGGCGCGTTCGGCGCAGCTAGCCCCGCAATCCGCACCCCCGCGTTCCGCATCGATGAGATGGGTGCCAACCAGAACCTCGTCTTCGAGAGCATGACCTTCGACGGCATCCTCGAGCCCGGTGAGACCTGGCAGTTCATCGTGCAGGACTACGGCAACGCCGCCGGTCTCGCCCCCGACGCCTTCTTCAGCGTGGGTCTCTCGGGTGACTCGCCCAACTTCGGCGTCCTGGACTCCTCCGCGAGCATCGTGCGGACCGAGATCCCCGCCCCGGCGTCCTCGCTGATCGCTCTCTCTGGCCTCGCGCTCCTGCGTCGCCGCCGCTAACTCTTACCCATACACGCTCCGGCCCGCGGGGAAACCCGCCGGCCGGGATTCGAAAGACAGATCTCTCACTCTCCTCTCTCCACGACGACCGGCCCGGGTGCGCTTCCCTCTCTCCTCAGCGCGTCCGGGCCGGCCGCGCTTTTCAGCCACAATTTCGCAAACTAGTCGTAGAAATAGGGCACTCGTATGCCCTGTCTGGGTCACCAAGACCGAAGAAAAGTGAGCGATTCCTATCAGGCGGACATGGATCTCCTGAATTCCTCTTGCGTTGAGCGCGAGATAGATGACACTGCAAGGTGGCCTGCGAATCCGCGGCTAGTCGCCCGGGCGTGGGCCGGGGAAAGAGCACCGAAAGGAGACAGACATGAAACGCACATGTGCAGGGTTGTCCTGCGCGCTCGTGGCGGTCGGCGGGGTGTGCGCCGAGCCCATCGAGGGGATTTATTTCGATGTTCCGACGTGTGACAACCACGGGCCGCAGATAGCGGTGGAGGAGTTCGGCGATCCCACTGTCTTCAGGCCAGACGAGGCGATCGATCACATCTCAACACTCATCAACGAGCCCGCCTGCATCGCGACAGACAACCCGCAGCTCCCGAACAGCCTCGTCGAGATCGTCAACCTGACCGACCGGTTCCTCGAAGACCTGTACTACGTGGGTGATCCGGACACCGTCTTCACCAACGTGGACGGGATCGCCGACGCCGGTGTGATCCCCGACTTGCACGGCCTCGCGTTCCGGATCGACTTTGTTGGTTCCAACCGCCCGCTCATCTTCGAGAGCATGACGCCCGACGGCGTCTTCGAGCCGGGCGAGATCTGGCACTTCATCGTGCAGGATTACTTCCATCCCGCGGGCCTTGCTCCGGACGCGTTCTTCTCGATCGGGATGGCCGACGCGTCCTTCACGCCGGTGGATATCTCCTCGGCGAGCATTGTCCGCATGGTCCCCGCTCCCGCGAGCGCGAGCGTTCTCCTCCTCGCGATCGCCGGCTTCCGCCGCAAACGCGTGGACGCCTGAGCCCCCCCTCAATCTCGCCCTACAGGGGCGGGGAACGATCCGCGGCCGGCCCCAGGACGTCACCGATGACAGAGTGCGTCCAGGCCGGCCGTGTTCTACCATCGCGTCTAACCGAGGAGTTCTCATGGCAGACGCGACGGATCAGCAGCCTCAGACCAAGTCCATGGACGACATCATGTCCCTCTGCAAACGCAGAGGCTTTATCTACCAGGCCTCCGAGATCTACGGCGGGGTCAACGGCTTCTGGGACTACGGGCCTCTGGGCGCCCAACTCAAGAAGAACCTCCGCGACGTGTGGTGGCAGGACATCGTCATGAACCCCTGCCAGGGCAAGCCGGGGCCCAAGGGCGAGCCCATCAGCATGGTCCCGGTCGACACCTGCATCATCCAGAACCCGAAGGTCTGGGAGGCGTCGGGCCACGTGGGCGGGTTCAACGATCCGATGGTGGATTGCACTGAATCAAAGAAACGGTACCGTGCGGATCACCTCCTCTGTTTTCCAGTAATCAGAGACGACGAAACATACGATAACGCCACACCTATTGGCTACGTGGCATCGCTTTCACGCGAGCAGCTTCTAGAACAAGAGAATAAGAAAGTTTGGAAGCGAATAAGAAAGGCGTTCGCAGATTCCATCGGATCGAACGAGCACGCTGGATACAGCTACGGCGATGAACGTCTGTATTCAGAGCTTCAACCTGAGGAACGAGCGGCTGTCCTCGGACCCGATGCATCCGAGAGAGGAACACTGACTGAGCCACGTCAGTTCAACCTCATGTTCAAAACCTATCTCGGCGCAACCGCGACCGAGGACGACATCGCCTACCTCCGCCCCGAGACCGCACAGGGCATCTTCATCAACTTCAAGAACGTCGTGGACACGACGCGGGTGTCGGTGCCTTTCGGGATCGCGCAGACGGGCAAGGCGTTTCGAAACGAAGTCACGCCCCGGAACTTCACGTTCCGCAGCCGTGAGTTCGAGCAGATGGAGATCGAGTTCTTCTGCCACCCGGAGGAAGCCAACGACTGGTACGTGTTCTGGCGCGACTGGCGGATGCAGTGGTGGCAGGAGATCGGACTCGCGGGTGAGAACCTGATCCTGCGCGAGCACGACAAGGACGAGCTGGCGCACTACGCCAAAGAGGGCGCGGGCACGAGCGACATCGAGTACCGGTTCCCGTTCACCGCGCCGGGGTTCGGCGAGCTCGAGGGCATCGCGCACCGGTCCAACTACGACCTCTCGGCGCATCAGAACCACCCAGAGAGCAACACCAAGCTCGAGTACCTCGACACGACCCGGGGCGAGCTTGCC
The DNA here is from genome assembly GCA_009827205.1 of Phycisphaeraceae bacterium. Classification (GTDB taxonomy): domain Bacteria; phylum Planctomycetota; class Phycisphaerae; order Phycisphaerales; family UBA1924. Next base: position 19,576 of record WUAK01000004.1, read on the forward strand.
AAGAACGGGCAGCCCAAGGGCGAGCGGTACCTGCCCGACGTCATCGAGCCCAGCGCGGGCCTCGATCGGGGTGTTCTGGCGATCCTGTGCGAGGCGTACACGCCGGACCCCGAGCGCCCCAGCAAGGTGTTCATGAGGTTCCACCCGAGGGTCGCCCCGATCAAGGCGGCGGTCTTCCCGCTGGTGAACAAGGACGGCATGCCCGAGAAGGCTGCCGAGTTGCACCAGATGCTGGTCAAGCGGTTCGGTCATCTGGGCAAGATCGAGACCGATCCGAAGCAGTCGATCGGCAAGCGGTACGCCCGGATGGACGAGGCCGGCTGTCCGTTCTGTTTCACCATCGACGGCGACACGCTGACGGATGGGACGGTCACCGTTCGCGACCGAGATACAGCCGAGCAGAAACGGATCCCGTTTGACGACGTTGTAGAGTTTGTTGCAACCGGGTTGGGGCTGGGCTGAAAATGCCTATGTCACAATCCGAATGAGTCGGCCTGGCAATGGCTCTATCCGGATCGGCAGGGGGCAAATGGTATGAAAAAGGTGATCGTGGCCGTTCTGACCGGCTTTGTTCTGCTGATCGTCGCGGGTCTGATCGCGGTGCCCATGCTGACCCAGAGCGAGTTCGGCCAGCAGATGATGAACAGGGGCGAGGAAGAGGGCCTCAAGGTCCGAGTCATCGACCTCGTCAGGGGTGATCTGACACGGACGATCAACGCCCCGGGCACAATCGAGCCCGAGCGGAAGGTTGAAATCAGCGCTCAGGTTTCCGCGAGGATCGTCTCGCTTCCCTTCGAAGAGGGGGACGTCGTCCGCGAGGGCGATGTGATCGTCCGCCTCGACGACCGGGATCTGGTCGCGGCACTCGATGCGGCAGAGGCTCGAAAGCTATCCGAAGAAGCAAGGCTCGTTGGCGCCGAAGCCGATCTCGCAGAGGCGCTCGCAGAGATGACCCGCCAACGCGGTCTGTATGAAACGCAGGACGTCGCATTGGCAACGGTCGAGGCGGCCGAGGCGAGGTACAAGCGAGCCGAGAGCAACCTCGAGCAGATCCGGCACTCGATCGCGATCGCCGAGGCTCAGATCCGTCAGGCCGAGAAGGACAAGGACAACACGGTCATCACGAGCCCGATCGACGGCGTGCTGACCAAGCTCAACGCCGAGGTCGGCGAGCTCGTCGTGATCGGCACGCTCAACAACGCGGCTTCCGTCATCATGGAGATCGCGGACCTCTCACGCATCCTTGTCCGCACACGGGTGGATGAGAGCAACGTCGCGCTCGTCCGAGAGGGTCAGGACGCGATCGCGTACCTCAACGCGTACAACGACAAGGAATTCCCGGGTGAGGTGCAGTTCATGAAGCTGCACCGCGAGGTGTGGACCGACGGGTCGGGCTATGTCGAGGCAGAGGTTCTGCTCGACACGGTTGAGGACGAGCGACTGTACAACGGCATGACCGCCAACGTCGACATCAGCGTTCAGACACTCGAGGATGTGCTCAAGGTGCCAAGCCAGGCGGTGCTCGATAGGCGCATCGAGGACATGCCCGATGAGGTCACCATCGGCAACGCGAACGTCGATGAGACCAAGACGTTCATGCGAGTGGTGTTCGTGTACGCCGACGGGAAAGCCGTCGCCAAGCCGGTCACGATCGGATCGAGCGACCTGACCGACACCGTCATCCTGGGCGGGCTCGACGAGGGCGACAGGGTGATCGCCGGCCCATACAGCGTGCTCCGTGATCTGAGCCATGACACAAGCGTGATCGATCGGGATCTCGCCGATGCCGAGAGCGAAGAGAGCGGCGACACGGGCGAATCCGAGACCGAAGCGTCGGGCGAAGTCGCCGACAGCGGGGCGGACGCCGGGTGACTATCTCGATCCGAAATCTCGAGAAGGTGTACAAGCTCGGCACCGAGAAGGGCAAGGCACTCGAGGTCCGCGCACTCGACGGCGTTTCACTCGATATCGAAGAGAACGAGTACGTCGCGATCATGGGCACCTCGGGCTCCGGCAAGAGCACTCTTATGAATATCCTGGGCTGCCTCGATAAACCCACCGGGGGCGAGTACTCCCTGAGCGGCATCCCGGTGCACAAGATGAGCAGCGCCGCGCTCGCCAAGGTCCGCAACGAACAGATCGGGTTCGTGTTCCAGAGCTTCGAGCTGCTCGCCAAGCAGACAGCACTCAAGAACGTCACGCTGCCCATGATCTACTCGCGGGCGAACTGGCTCGGTGCCAAGAAGCGTGCAAAGGTCGCGCTCGAGCGCGTCGGGCTTGGCGATCGCATGCACCACAGACCCAACCAGCTCTCGGGCGGCCAGCGGCAGCGCGTCGCGGTCGCGAGAGCCCTCGTGAACGACCCGAGCATCCTGCTCGCCGACGAACCCACGGGCAACCTCGACTCGACGACGACGGACGAGATCATCGCGCTCTTTCAGGGGTTACACGACTCGGGCCAGACGATTGTGATCGTGACTCACGAGGAAGAAGTTGCGGGGCACGCCAAGCGGATCGTCAGGCTCCGCGACGGCAAGGTCATCAGCGATTTCCCGACCGAGGACGACCCGGTACATCAGGAGTTCCTGAGAGCCAAGGCCGCGACCGCGGTCAGGCTCGCGGAGGCGGCGCCGGCATGATCATCTTTACACCGATACTGATGCTGCTGCGGGTGCTGAGCCAGACCGTGCTTCTCGCGCTGGCGCAGATCTTTAACAACAAGATCCGCACCGTGCTCACGACGCTGGGCATCGTCGTCGCGGTCGCATCGATCATTCTCATCATGGGTGCACTTTCGGGCATGCAGAAAGGTGTGCTCGCCGAGTTCGAGCAGTTCGGTGCCAAACGCGTCTTTATGGACGGCACGCTCCCGCCCAGCTGGCGGGGGAGGCTCAACTGGCGCGAGGTCCAGCTCCAGGAAGACGAAGTCGAAGCCATCCGTGAGCACGTCGACAGCCTCGACATGCTCTGCGCGATGTACTTCGGTAACTACAGCGTCCAGTACGAAGAGATCCTGCTCGAGGGCATACGCACCGTCGGGATCGAGCCCAGCTGGCACGACATCGAGAACCGCGAGATCATCGCCGGCAGGCGATTCGGATCCGTCGATCTTGAGCAGGCCCGGAACGTGTGTGTCATCAACGAGAAAGCAATAGAGGAGCTGAACCTGCCCCGCGACGCGGTGGGCGAGTTTGTCCTGCTCTCGGGCCGGCGGTTCAAGATTGTCGGCATCGTCGAGACGATCGAACGCTCAGCGATGTTCGGCGGGGGCGATACGCAGACCGAGATGTACATCCCGATCACCACGGCGATGAATCTCAACCCCAACGGCTGGATCAACTACGCGCAGGGTGAGATGAAAAACCCCGACGATGCGAACAACGTCGTCGCTGAGATCACGTTCGTTCTACGCAAAATGCGGAACATCGAGCCCGACGAGGACAACACGTTCGATGTCCAGGTGATGCAGAACATCATCGATGATTTCAACAAAATAGCGCTCGTCATGACCATGATCACCGGCGTTGTCGTGCTCGTGAGTCTGGTCGTGGGTGGCATCGGGATCATGAACATCATGCTCGTCTCTGTGAGCGAGCGCACGCGCGAGATCGGGCTTCGCAAGGCGATGGGCGCGCACCCATTCGTGATTCTCATGCAGTTCCTGGTTGAGGCGGTCGTTCTGTGCCTCGCGGGCGCCGCGGTCGGGATCGCGGTGGGGCAGCTCGGGCTCCTGGGTGTCCGCAACATGCCCTTCGAGATGCTCGAGGGAGCCGCAGCCCCCGGCTGGGCAATCGTACTGAGCGCAGGGCTCAGCGCCGCTGCGGGAATCGGCTTCGGCATGTTCCCTGCGATCCGCGCCTCGCTCCTGAATCCGATCGACGCGCTGCGTCACGAGTAAACGTTCTTTCGCTCGCCTCTGGGGGGATCAATGCACGCGATCAAGCCATCAATCCGACAACTCATGCTCGCCGGCGCGTGTCTCTCGATGACCGGCTGCATCGGGAACCCGTTCGCGCCCATGGATGACGACTACGGACAGCGCCTGCCCGTTCAGCGCGTCCGCGACGTAGGCACACTCGACATCGATAGCTTTGTCTCTGCGGATCAGCCCGATCTCGAGACAGGTGAGATGAACCTCGACAAGCCGCCTTCACAGTTCGAAGGGCTTGCCGAGCTCGAGCTGACGATCGAGGAAGCGCGGGCTGCGACGCTCGCCAACAACCTCGATCTTCAGGTCGCGCTCGTGGATCCTGCGATACAGGAGCAATCCGTCAGCGAGGAAGAAGCCGCGTTCAACTCCGCGTTTACGCTCAGGGCCTTGATGGCGCAGACCGACACGCCCACGAGTTCGTCGCTGAATGATGCCCAGGCCGAGCAGCAGCTCGTCACGCCCGGTGTTCGTATCCCGCTGCTAACGGGTGGCACGGCAAACGTGACGCTCCCGATGACACGGAGCGAGACAAACAACTCTTTCTCGACGCTCAACCCCGCATACACGAGCGATCTGCGTTTCAGCCTGAGCCAGCCGCTCCTCCGGGGTGCGGGCCGGCGCTCGACCACGCACGCTCTTCGTATCGCATCGCTCAACTATGACATCAGCCAGGCACGCACAAAGGCAACGCTGATCGCGCAGTTGGCAACAGCCGAGCGGGCGTACTGGCTTCTCTACGCCGCTCGTGAAGAGCTTGCGCTTCGGCAAGAAGAGTTCGAGGTCGCTCAGGAGGTGCTCCAGCAGGCCCAGCGTTTGCTGGACGCTGGATCGGTTGCCGAGATCGAGCTTATTCGTGCGCAGTCGGGAGTCGCAGACCGTCTTGACGCCATCCTGCGAGCCGAGCAGGCCGTCCTGATTCAGCAGCGCAGCATCAAGCGTGTCATGAACATCGAAGGGCTTGGAGTTGATAGCGAAACTGTGGTACTTCCGACGAGTCCACCAGACCCTGTTCTGTACGAGCTCGACCCGGACGATCTCGCGGAACTCGCCATCGCATCGCGGATGGATCTGCTCGAAGTCGAGCTCCAGTTGCTGGCGGATGCGAGCACAATCGATTTCAATCGCAACCAGACGCTTCCGACACTCAACTTCGACGCGTCGTACACGATCAACGGACTCGGGGGCAACCTCGATGACTCGTTTGACACGACGATCGATAACAACTTCGAGGATTGGTCGCTCGGGCTCACTGGTGAGGTTCCGATCGGTAACCAAGCCGCGGAATCGAGACTGCGCCGGAGCGTGCTCACACGGATCCAGAGGCTCGCGAGCAAAGCTGGCCGGGAACAGACGATCCGTCAGGATGTATTTGACGCAGCGGACCGGATCCGTGCCGATTGGCAACGCATCCTCGCGGCGAGACAAGCGGTGATCCTGAACACTCGAACGCTCTCTGCAGAACGTCGCCAGTTTGAACTCGGCGGCTCGACCTCAACCGATGTCCTCGATGCCGCGACGAGGCTCGTGAGCGCTCGCTCTGACGAGATCCGCGCCGTTGTCGATTACCAGATCGCACAGCTCAATCTCGCGGAGTCCACTGGAATGGTGCTCGGCGCCTCAAAGGTCCGCTGGGAGCCCTACGACAGCGACAGCGAGGAGGTACGGGCACTCGAATCTGGGCGGCTCTGGTAGCGCTCTGCGTGGCGTCCGGGTGTCGTAATAAATAAAAACTCTCTGGAAGCGGAACCAAGCCCAGCCAGCGGGGTCTAACTCACTGGCAGAATCACTCCTCTTCTTCGCCCCGTGCGGCTTCGGCGAGCCCTCGGGGTGCTTTTCTATCGTTCCGTTGGTTTCCAGCGGAGCAGCCTCAGTGAGTTGAGCACAACGACTACTGTCGAACCCTCGTGCAGGAGCACGGCAACACCAAGCTCGGCAAAGCCGAGAGCGCCGAGCGGTGCGACGATCAGAATCACGCCCAGAGCGATGACCAGGTTCTGGATCACGATCGATCGTGTTCTCCGGGCGAGCATGACGCCGTCGGCGAGCCTCACTAGATCGGTACCCATGAGCGCCACATCAGCGGTTTCGAGCGCGACATCCGTGCCCGCAGCTCCCATCGCGACTCCCAGATCCGCCCGTGCCAGGGCGGGCGCATCGTTCACACCGTCACCCACCATCACGACCACCGACGCGCTTTCTCGGAGCCGATCAATTTCTGTGAGCTTTTCGTCGGGCAGCAGATCGGCGTGCACATCAGAGATACCCAGACCCTGCGCCACACCCAGAGCCGCGGCTTCGTGGTCGCCGGTCAGCAGTGACACCTGCTTCACACCGATCGATCGCAGCTGTCTGATGGCTTGAGCGCTGGATGATCGCATGGTGTCGGCGATCTCGATGAAACCGATCGGTGTGCCGTCCCTGAGCACCCACACAACGGTCGCGCCGGTCGCGGTAGATTTCTCAGCGGCGTTCACAAGGCTCGCGTCGGTTGTTGCGTCTCCTCGTTTGCCTACACGAATGAGGCTGCCTTCAACAACAGCTTCTGCGCCAGAGGCGACGATCTGCTTCGCGTTGGTAGCGGGATGCAGGTCTACTCCCTGATGTGACGCAGCAAGGACGATCGCTTCGGCGATCGGGTGAGAAGCCTTGGCTTCAACGGACGCCGCGAGTGCGAGCACGTGCTGCTCATCTCCGCCTTCGAGCGCATAGACGCTGCGCACGCTCGGCTTACCTTCGGTGAGTGTGCCCGTTTTGTCGAACGCGAACGTGTCGGCTTTGGCAAGGGTCTCAAGGTGCGCACCGCCCTTGACGAGCACGCCCAGGCGAGCCGACCGAGCCATCGCGCAGAGCATCGCTGCCGGGGTACCGATCGCAAGCGCACATGGGGAGGCCGCGACCAGAAACGCCATCGCTCGGTAGAACGAGTCGCTCCACGCGAGATCCGTCAGCACAGCTGGCAGGACCGCGAGCACGGGCGTGATCGAGAGCACCCCTGGTACGTAGTACCGCTCGATTCTCGCCGTGAAGAGCTCGGTTGGCGATTTCTCAGCCTGCGCATCCTCGACGAGTCGCATGATTTTGGCCAGCGTGCTCTCCCCGGCGGGCCTGAGCGCTTTGATGACGAGCGGCCGATCGCCGTTGATCGATCCCGCCAGGACCTCTTCGCCGGGCCCCTTCTCGATGGGTACAGGCTCGCCCGTGACGGGAGATTGATCAATCGGTGATGCACCATGCACGATGACCGCATCCAGCGGCACGCGTTCGAAAGGCCTGAGCGAGATGTGCGATCCGGACTCGACCTCGTCGAGTGGGACGATCGACTCGCTCCCGTCTTCGTCGATCACACGCGCCGAGTCGGGTGCCATCTCGGCCAGCGCGCTCACTGCGCTCTTGGCGCGCCCAAGCGCAGCATGCTCACCAGCGGCGCCGAGCCCGAACAGGAAGAGCAGGAATGCGCCCTCCTCGTAGTGTCCGAGCACCGCGGCTCCCGCGGCTGCGACAAACATCAGGACATCCACGTTCACGCGCAGCTTCTTCGCGTCCTCGATCGCCTCGGGGAACGTCTCCGTGCTTGCGAGCACGGCGCACAACGCGAGGAGCGTGATCCGTAGGAACTCGGGCCCGCCCATCCAGTGCACTGACGCGCCCGCCAGCAGAAGAACGCCCGCGATCGCCGTCAGCAGGAGATCGCGTTGACTGGTGATAAGACCGAACACAGACTCGGCTCGCGAGATCGATCTGCTGAAAACTCCGGTCCCGACTGCCTCGGTCCTAGGTTCGATGCGCGCGTCTTCGAGCCTGAGCCTGAATCCGGTGCCCTCGAGCGCACCGGTCGTCTCGTGGAGCGGGCACAGACCCTTCTCGAAGTTGAGCCTGAGTTCACCGGATGCGAGCTCCGCGTGCGCGTCGAGCCTGTGCTTGTGCAGCCTCCGGTTGATCCGCCTGACACCAGCCTTGCTCTTGAGATTTGTGATCGGGATGACGAGCGTGGCCCGGTCGCCGATCGCCTTGCCGAACTCGCTCTCGCTCCGGCGTTCGATGAACCGCATGACGCACCGCTCGCACTCGGGCGAGTCCGGGCCGCACGACGCGGGCAACTGGACCTTGAGTACCGGGAGCTTAAGCGAGTCTTCTCGATGTGTTGGAGGGAGGGTGCTCATCGCGCGTCGGGGCCTCGGCAGAACTCTAACCACCTATCAGCGCTTAGAGCAGGAACAGGCAGCCAAGTGTCCAAATGAGACCGAAGATCATGACAATCGCGGTGTAGCCCACGATCTCTCGGGCCTTGGCCCCTGTGATCGCAAGCAGCGGAAGCGCCCAGAAGGGCTGGAGCATGTTGGTCAGCTGGTCGCCGTACGCCAGCGCCATGACAGCCTTGGGCAGGGGGACACCAGCAGCGATCGCGCTCTCAACGACGATCGGCCCCTGCACGCCCCATTGGCCCCCGCCCGAGGGCACGAACAGATTCACGATCCCTGCACTCACACACGTCAGCGGCGCAAGCGTGCGCTCGTTGGCGGCGCCCGCGAAGAGTTCTGCGATCTGCGATGTCAGACCGCTCGAGTGCATCATGCCCATGATGCCCGCGTAGAGCGGGAACTGGATGATGATCCCCGCGCAGCCCCGCGCGCCCTCTTCGACAGCGTTGATGAACGAGCGGGGTGTGCCGTGCAGGATCAGCCCGAGCATGAGCATGGTGAGATTGACAGAATTCAGTGTGAGCAGACTATTACTCGGGTCTTCTCGTGTCGATCCGCCGTAATGCCCAAATGCCCAGACTGCTATCAGAGCTGCTAGTAGTAGATTCACTACCGGCGTTTCTTCTAGAAAGCGTGGGACGATCGATTTCTGTTCGCTCTCAACATTCTCTTGAATATCAGGTTTAAAGTCAGGTGCTCGAATTCCACCTGACTTTGGCATCAACAAGAACACGACAATCGGGCCGATGAGCACAAGACCACCGGTCACTATGTAGTTCAATCCGCTAAAGAGTGTTTCCTCGACTGGTATCGAAGAAAGAGAAGTGCCAGCTGGCATCACTCTTTGAATATCAACATCGCTCGCAACTGCTAATGGCGCAGTACCCGACAAACCCCCGTGCCAGACCATGAGTCCGAGATACCCCGCGGCGACGAGCACAGGGTAGTGGTGCTCGATGTCGCGCTTCGTGAGCGAACGACCGGTGTCGCGCGCGATGATCGCGCCGGCGATCAGGCCCAGCCCCCAGTTGAGCGTGCCGAGCGATGCAGCGATAATCGCGACCATCGCCGCGGCTTGGGCGCCCGTTCTTGGAAGCTCTGCGAGTCTGCCGAGGACGAACGAGACCGGTTTCGATGACGCGAGCACGTGACCGGTCACGAGGATCAGGCACATCTGCATCGAGAACGCCAGGAACTTCCACACGCCGTCGCCCGGCGAGGACCACGCCGCGACGAGATCGCCCGGGGACGAGTCCGTTCTGACGAGCGCCAGGACGAACGTCAGCGCGGTGAGCAGAACCGCGATCACGAACGGGTCCGGTGCTGTCGCGCGGAAGAATGCAGAGATCCGATCACCGATTCGAGCGAGCATGGGGTCAATATACCCACGGGTCGGGAATGCGATCATAAGTTAGTGTGGAATAACAATTCGATGTCTCTGGTTCCCTTCTCCGAGGCCACTCGGCTGGCTTCTGACAGAAGGAGAACATCATGGAAACGATCGAAGCACTGAAGGACGTTCTTCACCACGAGCACGACGAGAGTCGTCACCCGAAGGCGCAGGGGTTCGCCCTGCCGCTGGTAATCGGGATCGTCAGCTATTCGGGGGTGCTGACCGCTGGCCTTGCGGGCGTGGCGCTGCTCAGCTCAATCTCATAAACACCCGCGCAGCGGGCTGGCCTGTGCTACAACATGGGCTATGGAAACGCTCGGCTCGCTGCCTCTGAACGACATGCTCCGCAGGCTCGGCTCCAAGGAGCCGGTGCCCGGGGGCGGAGCAGCCGCGGGCGTGGCAGGTGCGCTCTCGGCGGCGCTCGCGTCGATGGTTGTCGCGTACTCGCTCGGGCGTAAGTCGCTCGCGGAGCATCAAGAGCAGCTTTCGGATCTGGATCGGTTGCTGACAGAGATCCGTGCGAGGCTGCTCGAATTCGCTGACCGGGATGCCGAGGCGTACGCGGGTCTCAAC